>JBFINV010000282.1:0-3284 GCA_041611015.1 Acidimicrobiales bacterium
CTCGAGGACCGACTCGATGCCGACGTGGCCCGGGGGGTCCTGCAGGGATACCGCAACCGTTACTCGGGGCTCCGCGATTTCGTCACCGAGACCGAGCCCACCTTCCGGGAGGACGTGCTGGCCACCGTGCCCGTCGCCGACCTGCTGGTGCTCCCCGTCACCGCGCTCGCCGAGTACTGGGGTTCGTCCCCGAGCGCTCCGTGACGCCCACTCGAGCATCTGTGAGAAGAAATCAGCGAGTATTTGTTCTCACAGATCCGAGGGGGGCGGCGCTTCAGGCGCCGGCCTAGCCTGCCTGACCAGTGATCCCGATCGTCACCCCGGAGGAGATGGCTGCGGTCGATGCCGCAGCGCCCGATCCGGTGGAGGTGCTGATCGACCGGGCCGGCGCAGCGGTGGCCTGGGAGGCCCGCCGCCTGCTGGGCGGGACCTACGGCCGGCGGGTGACGGTCCTGGCCGGAGGAGGCAACAACGGTGCCGACGGCAGGGCTGCCGCGGTTCGGCTGCAGCGGTGGGGCGCCCGGGTCCACGTGCTGGACGCAGCCGATGCCGGCGAGCTGCCCGAGGCCGATCTGGTGATCGACGCCGCCTACGGGACCGGGCTGAGCCGCCCGTACCATCCGCCGGCGGTCACCGCACCCGTGGTGGCGGTCGACATCCCTTCCGGGATCGACGGGCTCACCGGTCAGATCCCAGGCGCTGCTCTCGAGGCGGTCGCCACCGTGACCTTCCAGGCGCTCAAGCCCGGGTTGTTGCTCCCGCCCGGCGCCACCCGGGTGGGGCAGGTGGTGGTGGCCGACATCGGCCTCGACGTCTCCGGGGCCCGCAGCCAGTTGGTCGAAGCCAGCGACGTCGCCTCGTGGCTCCCGCCCCGGGCCGTCGACGCCCACAAATGGCACAGCGCCTGCTGGGTCGTTGCCGGGTCGCCGGGTATGGGTGGCGCAGCGCTCCTGGCGGCCAGCGGAGCAGCCCGGGCCGGCGCCGGCTACGTCCGGCTGAGCACCCCGGGTGGCCAGCCCGACGCCCCCGCCGAGGTGGTGGTCCACGCCATGGCGGAGCAGGGTTGGGGTCGCGACCTCGCCGACGGCGCCCGGATCTCGGCGCTCGTGATCGGCCCCGGCCTCGGTCGCGACCCGGCCACCAGCGAGCAGATCCGCGAGGCCCTGGCCGGTTTCGTGGGGCCGGTGGTCGTGGACGCCGACGCACTGATCGCCGTGGCTCCGGAACCGGCGAAGCTGCGCCAGCGGTCGGGGCCCACCGTACTGACCCCCCACGACGGCGAGTTCGAGGCCCTCACCGGTCACCGGCCCCCGCCCGATCGCATCGACGGGGCCCGCCGGCTCGCCGCGGAATCCGGGTCGGTGGTGCTCCTGAAGGGCCCGACGACGGTGATCGCGGACGCCGCGGGCGACGTCCTGGTCACCACCACGGGCGACCAACGCCTGGCCACCGCGGGCTCCGGTGACGTGCTGTCGGGGATCATCGGCGCTCTGCTGGCCCAGGGGATGCCACCGCTGCAGGCCGCCGCTGCGGGAGCATGGTTGCACGGGCGTGCCGCCGAGGCATGCCCCCGACGTGGGATGGTGGCCTCGGACGTGGCCGCCGCCCTGCCGGAGGTGCTCGATGCGACCGACGTGGGCTGACATCGACCTGGGCGCAGTGGCCCACAACGTGGAGGCTCTCCGCGCCTGGGTCGGCGACACCTCGGTGTGCGCGGTGGTCAAGGCCGACGGCTACGGGCACGGTGCGGTCCCGGTCGGCCGGGCCGCGGTCGAGGCCGGGGCCGAGTGGCTGGCGGTTGCGCTCGTGGAGGAGGGTCGCATCCTGCGTGAGGCCGGACTGCGCACCCCGATCCTGGTGCTGTCCGAGCCCCGGCCCCTCGAGATGGTCGAGGTGGTGGCCTACGACCTGACCCCCACCGCCTACAGCGGCGAGGGGTTGGCTGCGGCCGCGGCTGCGGCCAGCCAGGCGGGGGTCACCCTCGACATCCACCTCAAGATCGACACCGGCATGGGGCGGGTCGGCGCCCGTCCCATGGACGCCGTCCCCCTGGCCACCGCCATCGCCGACAAGGCCTCGCTGCGCCTGGCTGGTGTCTGGACCCACTGCGCCGTCGCCGACGTCCCCGACGACCCCTACACGGCCAAACAGCTCGACGTCTACGACGACGTGCTCGGGGCTCTGGACGCCGAGGGCTTCGACGTGGGGCTGCGCCACGCCGCCAACTCAGCGGTGGCCATCGCCCATCCCCGGGGCCGCTACGACCTGGTCCGGTGCGGCATCGCGGTCTACGGGATCGCCCCGGCCCCAGTGCTCGCCGGGGTGCTCGACCTCGAGCCGGTGATGGGGGTGCGATCCCAGGTCTCGTTCACCAAACGGGTCTCCAGAGGCGACCGGATCTCCTATGGCCTCCTCTGGGAGGCTCCCCGGGACACCACCATCGCCACGGTTCCCGTCGGATATGCCGACGGCATCCGGCGCCGCTCCAGCCAGGTCGGTGGTCAGGTCCTGATCCGGGGCCACCGCTACCCGATGGTGGGCGCGGTCACCATGGACCAGCTGATGGTCGACTGCGGCGACGACCCGGTGGCTGCCGGCGACGAGGTGGTGCTCATCGGGCGGCAGGGCGACGAAGAGATCACGGCCGACGAGTGGGCCGAGCGCCTCGGCACCATCAGCTACGAGGTGGTCTGCGACATCGAGAGCCGGGTCTCGCGCCGGTACCTGTAGCCGGGGCGACACTCGTCGGCCCAAATCTGGGACGACGGGGGAGTGGGCTGCAGGCGGAGGCGGTGGGAGGGTCGGAGGTGCGGCCTCGGCCGGGTCCGGGGTGCGGCTGGCCGGGGTGTGGCTGGGGAAGGGGGGTTCGGGGCGGCTGGTGGCGGTGGCCTGTGGTGTCGTCATCGTTTGCTCTGGCTGGGAAGGGCCGAGGGAAGGCGGGCTGGCGGTGGCCCGTGCTGCTCGCTCGGTGGTTTGGCTGATGAAGGGAAGGGCTGGGTCGCGTTGGCCGGGGTGGCTGGGGGCTGGCCGCGGCCGGTCCTGGGGCGCGCGCCCTCGGGTGGTGCCCGCAGTTCGGGTCTTGGGTCGGGTTCATGGGTCGGTTGTCTGGTCGCGATCGGGTGGTGGGTCGCGGTTGGGTCGGTTGGGGGCGATCTCGTCGGGGGTGGCCGCCCGGGTGCTCCAGTGACCGTCGGGACCGCGGATGAGGGTGAGATGCTGTTCGTGGAGCTCGGTGTGACAGGCCGGGCAGACCAGGGCGAGCTCGTCGATGTTGGTTTCGCCTC
>JBFINV010000283.1:0-3271 GCA_041611015.1 Acidimicrobiales bacterium
CGAGGACCCCTGCGAGCGGGCCCGGCGCCAGGCCGCCGACGAGGCCCTCGCTGACGGCATCGAGCGGGAGGGCATCGAGGCGTTCGTGGACCGCTGGGAGCAGGCGCCGATCTTCGGCACCCAGCGCGAGCTGCCCCCTCGAGTCCAGGACTCGCTCCGGGCCACCCGGCTCTCCCAACGGCCGGTGGGGCTCGCCAACGCCCTCCGGGGCTGCGGGACCGGGGTGATGCCGTCTCTCTGGGATCGGATCCGGGAGCTGGACCGGCCCGTGCGCCTGGTCGTCGGTGAGCTCGACACCGACTACGTCCGGATCGGCCGCCGCCTGGTCGAGGTCCTGCCGCGCGCCGACCTCTGCCTGGTCCCCGGCGCCGGCCACGCCGCCCACCTCGAGGCCCCGTCGGCGTGCGCCGAGCTGGTGGCGGGCCACCTGGCTCCGTGACCCTCAGCGCCAGCATCGAGGACTTCCGCGTGGCGCTCCGCCAGCCGGTGGTGACGGCCCGGGGCACCATCACGGAGCGAGCGGGACAGATCCTGGAGCTACGCGACGAAGCGGGACGGTGCGGGACCGGTGAGCTGGCGCCGCTGCCCGGATGGTCCTCGGTCGACCCTGCAGAGGCCCGCCGCCAGCTGGTCGCCGGGGCCGATGCCCTCGAGAGCGAGGCCGACTGGCTGGCAGCCGTCACTGCGCCCGAGGCCCGAGCTGCCCTCGACGCCGCCCTGCGGGGCCTCGATGCGGCGCGGGCCGGCAGGCCACTGTGGGAGGAGCTCGGCGGACGCGACGGTGCCGTCGAGGTGAACGCCCTCGTGGTGGGGGACACCCCGGACGCGCTGGGCCTCGCCGCCGAGCGGGCCCTCGGCGAGGGGTACCGGACCGTCAAGGTCAAGGCCGGCCTGGGTGACGACCCCGCCCGCATGACCGCCCTCGCTCGGGTGCTCGGCGCTGCGGGTGTCCGGGTCCGGGTCGACGCCAACAGCGCCTGGACGGTGAGCGAGGCCGCGGCGGCGCTGGTGCGCCTCGACCACCAGCTCGGCGGCCGGATCGAGTACGTGGAGGACCCGGTGGAATCGCTCCGGGACCTCGCCGAGCTGCGGCCCCGCTCGCCGGTGGCCGTAGCCGCCGACGAGCTGAGCCGGTCGGCCGGGGCGCTGGACCGGATCATCGACGGTGGCTTGGCCGATGTGGTGGTCCTGAAGCCGCCGCTCCTCGGCGGGATCACCCCGACGCTGGAGCAGGCCCGGCGGGCTCGAGCCCACGGCGTCGACGTCGTGGTGTCGTCGCTCTACGACGGGCCCGTCGGGCTGGAGGCCTGGTGCCACGTCGCGGCCGCAGTGGGAGGTGACCGGGCTCATGGGCTGGGGACCGCAGCGCTGCTCGACGACCGCCGCGCCGAGCGCCTGGTCCCTCGCCGGGGTCTGATCCGGCTGTGACCCGCTCGTGTCAGAGGCGGGCGCGGTCGACCTTGCGCGCCGGCGTTCGGGGTAATGCGTCCCGAACCTCGATGGCCTGGGGGAGCGCGTAGCGGGGGAGCGACGGGGCCAGCAGCTCGCGCAGCTCGGCGAGGCCGGGGACCCTCTGCTCCGGGAGCGGGACCACCACTGCGGTGACCGCGTGGCCCCAGGTCGGGTCGGGCCGGCCGGTGACCGCCACCTCTCGGAAGAGCTGAAGCGCCGCCAGGGCCTTCTCCACCTGCACGGGCCACACCTTCTCGGCCCCGGTGACGATGACATCGCAGAGGCGCCCCGTCACCGTCAGCCGGCCCTCGTCGTCGATGGCCCCACCGTCGCCAGTGGGCAGCCAACCGTCGACGGTGGGATCGGTGCCGTCGCGGTAGGCGCGCAGCAGGGTGGGGCTGCGCACGTGGATCTCGCCGTCGACGATCCGCAGCTCCACTCCTTCGAGCGGGTAGCCGTCGTAGACGATGCCGCTGCCGGTCTCGGTCATACCGTAGGTGGCGACGGCGTTGGGAGGCAGCACGGGGGGCATGGCCGACCCGCCGAGCAGGATACGGCGGAAGGCCGAGGCGTCGAGCCGGTCGAGGACCGCCACCACCAGCGAGACCAGCGTCACCCCGGCGTCGGCCGCCGCCGCGACCCGATCGGCCTCGAAGCGCTCGTGAACGGTCAGCGGGGTCTCCGTGCGCAGCGCTCGGGTCACCACCGACAGGCCGCCGATGTCGCACACCGGCAAGCAGCACAACCAGTGGTCGCGGTCGGGGTCGACGGCGAGCGCCTTGCTGGTGATGCGGGCGGAGGCGGCCACCGCATCGTGGGTCAGGACTGCAGCCTTGGGCTCACCCGTGGTGCCGCTCGTGGTGACGACCAGGGCATCGCCCGGCTCCACGGGCCGCCCCGGGCGGCGATGGCTGCTGCCGTCGGCGCCGACGATGACCGAGGGAGCCACCAGATCCAATTGCTCTTCGCGCAGGGCAGGGGGCAGCCGCTGATCGATCGGGAAGACCGCGTTGCCGGCGTCCCAAGCGTGCTGGAGCTCGTCGACGAACCGAGGACACCCGGGCATGTCGAGGGCGACCAGCTCGGCCATGCGCCACTATGGCACGACGCCGGACGACGCCCTTGTGACAGAGTTCACTTAGCATGTGCTTGAAATAGTTTGCAAAACCGATAGAGTCGATCGAGTACCACAACCGGATCCACGAAGGAACCTCGATGCCGACCCTCCTCGAGAACGCCAAGGACGCCGCCTACACCGCGATCGGCCTGAACGTGCTCCTCCTCGACGACCTGAACGAGATGATCGCCAGCCAGCGCAAGCAGCTCGACGAGCGATTCTCCGGCCAGCGCAAGCAGCTCGACGAGCAGCTCGACATCGCCCGTGAGCACGGCCAGAAGGCTCGGGAGCGCATCCAGCCCGTGGCCCGGCGCACCTGGGACGCCGCCGAGCCGACCGTCAGCCGCCTCTCCGAGATCACGCCGGCCCCCCTCGACGAGTATGTGAACGAAGGCATCGGGCGAATCCGCGAGTACGTCAACGGCCCAGCCAAGCCGGCCCCCAAGCCCGCAGCGAAGAAGGCCTCGAGCACCAAGAGCGCCGCTCGCAAGTCGACCGCTCGCAAGTCGACCGCTCGGAAGTCGACCGCGAAGAAGTGATCGCCGGCGGGCTCGTCCCGCCCGACAGATGACGAGGGGACCTGGTTCCCAGGACCTTCGTTCCCGATGCTCCGACCTGCCCCCCGGGTCGGAGCATCGACGCGTTGTCGACCCGCAATCGCAGGTTCGTCGCTGCGCTCCTCGGCCTGCTCTGCGGCTGCGC
>JBFINV010000284.1:0-3267 GCA_041611015.1 Acidimicrobiales bacterium
CGCATGATTCGCCTCTCGGTCCACGTCGTCGAAACCGATCAGCCCCTTGTCAATGTTCGGCACCCCAGGGGGGTGACAGTCGATTCTACCCGGGGGTGGCCCGCCGCAGTCCCCGAGCCATGTCCCGCTGGGCCTCCCGGTCGGCGTCGCGCTGGGCGATGGTCTGGCGCTTGTCGACCAGCCGTTTGCGCCGGGCCAGGGCCAGCTCCACCTTGGCCCGGCCGTCCTTGAAGTACAGGCTGAGCGGCACCAGGGTCAGGCCCTTCTGGTCGACCTGGCGGGCCAAGCGGGCGATCTCGGAGCGGTGCAGGAGCAGCTTCTTCGCCCGGTCGGGGTCGTGGCCGAAGGGGCCGCTGGCGTGGTCGTAGGGGGCGATGTGGAGCGAGTGGAGCCACACCTCGCCGTCTTGGATGCGTCCGTAGGCCTCGGCGATCTGGGCCTTGGCGTTTCGGAGCGACTTGACCTCGCTGCCGCGCAGCACCAGCCCGGCCTCGACGGTGTCGACGATCTCGAACTCCCGCCGGGCCAGCCGGTTGGTGGCGACGACCTTGACGCCGGTGGGTGCCATCGGTTCAGGCTAGCGACGCCGCGTGGTCGTGGTCCCGAGGCAGGGCCAGCGCGACGAGCGAGCCGGTCGACATCACTGCGGCGGACAGCAGGAACACCATCGTGAACGATCCCTGCCAGTCGGCGATGGCCCCGCCGACCTGGGGAGCTGCGACCTGGGTGACACCGAAGGCGAAGGTGGCCGCGGCGTAGGAGGGCCCGTAGCTGGTCGCGTCGGTGCGGTCGATGATGTAGGCGGCGATGACGGTGGGGAGCCCGGCGAAGAGGACGCCACAGCCGACGGCTCCGACGGTCACCCACAGCAGGTCGTCCGTGAGCAGGAGGAGCGTGGACGCGGCGAAGCCCACGTAGCCGCCAACCAGGGCCCGGCGTCGGCCGACCACGTCGGAGACCCGGCCGACGGCGACGCCGCCGAACACGGTGCACGCGCCCAGGGTTGCGAAGACCGCGCTGGCCCTACCGGAGCTGTAGCCGGCGTCGTCCTCGAGCCGCGCGACCAGGAAGGCGATCACCAGCAGATAGCCGAAGCCGAAGATCGCATAACAGACGGTGAGCGGCTTCCAGCCGTCCATGGTGGAGAGCACGCCGAAACCGCCGAAGCCGCCGCGCCGGCTGATCCCCACGCTGCGGGGACGCAGCACGAGGAACACCAGCCCCAGCGCGATGAGCCCGAGGAGGGCCTCGATGCCGTAGACCCCCCGCCACGAGCCTCCCTGGCTGACGACCACGTTGTTGAGCTGGCCGGCGAAGACGATACCCAGCCCCACCCCGGCGCCCATCATGCCCACGGCCAGGCCCCGGCGGGCCACGCTGACCACGCTCGTGGCCAGTCCAGGGCTCGGGATCCATATGGCGGCCCCACCGAGGCCCATCGAGACCAGGGCGATGGCCAGAACCAGCCCGTTGGGAGCGATCACGGCCAGACCGATGCCGGAGACCGACAGCACCAGGCCCAGGCGCATCCATCCCAGGGGTCCGAGGCGAGCAGCCAGCGAGCCCACGACAAGGGCCCCAGCCAGGTAGGCGAAGGTGTTGGCGGTCCCGAGGAGGCCGGCCAGGGTGTTGGACCCGTCGAGCAGGTCCTCGCGCACCGCGGGCAGCACCACCCCGAAGGTGAAGCGCCCGAAGCCCTGGGCCACCGCAGCGGCGAGCATGACGATCCCGAGGGTCGAGATCACCACCCGGCGGCTGGTCCTGGCCTCTGGTGGGGCGGTCACGGAGCTCCTGTCGGGTCGGGGGTCGGGGGCACTATCGCACTCGGTACCCTCGGGGGCCATGTTGATCCTGCGGGCCGACGTGCGGGACCAGATGGTGGCCCACTCCCTGCGCAGCCTCCCGCACGAGGCCTGTGGGCTGTTCGCCGCAGAGCCCAGCGGCGAGGTCGACACGTTCTATCCCATGCGCAACGCCGCCGAGTCCAGCCGCATCTATCAGCTCGATCCGGCCGAGCTGCGTTCGGTCGAGGAGCAAGCCGACGCCGCTGGAGCTCGGATCGTCGGGGTCATGCACAGCCACACCCACACCACTACCTACCCCTCGCCGACCGACGTCGCCGATGCGGCCACCTTCGATCCCTTCGGGACCTGGCATCACCTGATCGTCTCCTTGAAGGACGCGGTCCCGGTGATGCGGAGCTACAAGCTGACCGACGGCGCCATCGAGGAGGACGACCTTCGCGTCGTCCGCTGAACCGAAATCAGCGAAATTCTTATCAAGTAAGTCGCCTTTTGGGATGGCAGGTGCGATACTGGGGGAGCCATGGCCGTCCACGCCTCCATCCTCGACCTGATCGGCGACACACCCGTCGTCGACGTGAGCCAGCTCAGCCCCGATCCCGGGGTCCGCATCCTGGCCAAGCTCGAGTCGCAGAACCCGGCCGGATCGGTCAAGGACCGCATCGCCCGGCTGATGGTCGAAGAGGCCGAGGCCGACGGCACCCTGACGCCCGGGCGTACCATCATCGAGCCCTCGTCGGGCAACACCGGCATCGCCCTGGCGATGATCTGTCAGATCAGGGGCTATCCCCTCAAGGTGGTTCTCCCGGAGAACGTGTCCGTCGAGCGGCGCCAGCTCCTCGAGGTCTGGGGCGCCGAGATCATCCCGTCGCCGGCAGCGGAGGGGTCGAACGGCGCCGTGCGGCTGGCCCTGCAGCTCGCCCACGAGCACCCGGAGTGGGCCTTCCTCTACCAGTACGGCAACGAGGCCAACCCCGAGGCTCACTACCGGACCACAGGTCCCGAGATCCTCCGTGACGTGCCCGACATCACCCACTTCGTCGCCGGCCTGGGGACCTCGGGCACCCTCATGGGGGTGGGGACCTTCCTCAAGGAGCACAAGCCCGAGGTACAGATCCTCGCGGTCGAACCACCCACCGGCGAGCAGGTCGAGGGGCTGCGCAGCTTCGACGACGGGTTCATCCCGCCGGTGTTCGACAAGTGGGGCGGTTACGACCTCCTCGACGGCAAGCGCATCGTGCGCCCGGCGGAGAGCATCGAGTGCACTCGTCGCCTGGCCCGAGAGGCCGGCATCTTCGCCGGCATCAGCTCCGGGGCCGCGCTCGCCGGCGCCCTCCGAGTGGCCGAGCAGACCGACGACGCGGTGGTGGTGTTCGTGGTGTCCGACGGGGGCTGGAAGTACCTCTCCACCGGGGCCTGGACCGACCCCCTCGACGAGGTGGCCCGCCGGGTCGACGAGATCGTC
>JBFINV010000285.1:0-3261 GCA_041611015.1 Acidimicrobiales bacterium
GGCAAGACCACGCTGCTGCGAAGCGTGGCCACGGTGCAGCGGGCCACGGCTGGCAGCATCCACCTGGACGGGCTCGACGTGGGCGTGGAGCCCGACCGGACCGAGGCCCGTCGCCGCATCGGCTACCTGCCCCAGGAGCCCCGCTTCGCGCCCCGAGCGACGGTGTTCGACGTGGTCGACTACCTCGCGATCTGCAAGGAGCACCACGACCGGCGGCGCCGCCATCGGGAGGTCCGCCGGGTTCTGGATGCGGTGGGCCTCGGGGAACGGGCCCGCGACCGGGTGGGCACGCTCAGCGGCGGCATGGTCCGGCGGCTGGGCCTGGCCCAGGCGCTGCTGGGGGCGCCCCGGCTGCTGGTGCTGGACGAGCCCGCGGCCGGCCTCGACCCGGACCAACGCCTGCAGCTGCGCGATCAGCTGTCCCGGCTGGGCAGCGCCAGCACCGTGGTGGTCTCCACCCACATGACCGACGAGGCCGCGGCCATCAGCACCCACGTGGTGGTGATCGCCGAGGGCCGGGTCCGCTACTCGGGGACGGCCAGGGGCCTGACCGAGCTGGCCCGAGGCCGGGTGTGGGTGGCCGCCGATCCCAGCCCGGGCGCGTTCCGGGCCTGGCGCCAGCCCGATGGCACCCACCGCTGCATCGGTGACCCGCCTGCGGGAGCCGACCTCGCCGCGCCCACCATGGAGGACGGCTACCTCCTTCTCATGTCCTCCTGACCGCCTCTCACCGCTCCCTACGAAGTCTCCACTTCAACTCCAAGGGGTCTGACCCCGGGCGCCAGGGGGTCCGACCCCCGAGGCTGGCTCGCGGTGGTGGCCGATAGCCTCGATCCGTGGGCAAGCAGTACTGGCTCGAGACCCTCGGCTGTCCGAAGAACCAGGTGGACTCGGACAAGCTCGCGGGCACCCTCACCGC
The DNA here is from genome assembly GCA_041611015.1 of Acidimicrobiales bacterium. Lineage (GTDB taxonomy): Bacteria > Actinomycetota > Acidimicrobiia > Acidimicrobiales > UBA8592 > JBFINV01. The sequence goes on from JBFINV010000285.1 coordinate 920, forward strand.
CGACGGCTACGAGCCCGCCCCCTCGGCCGCCGACGCCGACCTGGTGGTGGTCAACACCTGCGCATTCATCGAGGCGGCCCGCCAGGAGAGCGTCGAGACCGTCCTCGCCCTCGGCGACCAGCGCCGTCCCGGCGCCGAGCTGGTGGTCACCGGCTGCATGGCTGAACGCTACGGCACCGAGCTGGCCGACGCCCTTGGCGAGGACGCCGACGCCGTGGTCGGCTTCGGCGTGCCCGTCACCATCGGGACCAAGCCTGCGGTGCCGAGCTTCGACCTGCTCGGGCTGCCTCGCCCCCCGGCCACCGCGCCCTGGGCCTACGTCAAGATCGCCGAGGGCTGCGACCGTCGCTGTGGGTTCTGCGCCATCCCCACCTTCCGCGGGCCCCAGCGGTCCCGCACCATGGCGTCGATCCTGGCCGAGGTGGACGAGCTGGGCGCGGCCGAGATCGTGCTGGTGGCCCAGGACCTGGCGTCCTACGGCCGGGATCAGGGGGTGGGGGAGCGGGCCATCGTCCCGCTCTTCGAGGCCGTGGCCGAGCGGGTCCCGTGGGTGCGGCTGTTGTACCTGTACCCCTCCGACCTCGACGACCGGCTGATCGACACCATCTGCTCCAGCCCGGTGCCGTACTTCGACCTGAGCCTGCAGCACGTCTCCCGGCCGTTGCTGCGCCGGATGCGACGCTGGGGCGACGGGGCCCGGTTCCTCGACCGCATCGACACCATCCGTCGCCGACAGCCCGAGGCCGCCTTGCGCTCCAACTTCATCGTGGGCTACCCGGGCGAGACCGAGCACGACCACGACCAGCTGCTCGACTTCGTGTCCGAGGCCCAGCTCGACTGGTGCGGGTTCTTCGCCTACTCCGCCGAGGAGGGGACCCACGCCACCACCCTCGACGGCCAGGTCGCCCCGCAGCTGGTGGCCGAGCGGCTGGCCGAGCTCGGGGAGCTGCAGGACTCGATCACCGCCGGAAAACGTGACCAAATGCTCGCTCGGGAGGTCGAAGTACTGATCGACGAACCCGGACGGGCTCGCAGCCACCGCGAGGCTCCCGAGATCGATGGTGTGATCTCGGTGCCGACCGACCTCGAGCCAGGCGCGTTCGCCACGGTGCGGATCCAGGAGGCGCTGGGGCCGGACCTGGTTGCTCGCTGACGGGGGTGTCGGTCGCCGCAGGGACTGGAGACACGTGAGCCGAGGGGAGCCGCAGATGGCGGGGATGGTCAGCAGCCAACCCATCGCCGGGTTGGTGACGCTCGCGAACCTCATCACGTTCTCGCGCATCATGGCCTCGCCGGTGTTGTTCTGGCTGATCCTCGAGGCCGAGGACAGCCGGGGGACGTCCTGGGCCGCGTTCTTGCTGGGCTGGGTGCTGGCCATGAGCGACGTCTTCGACGGCCGCATCGCCCGGGCCAACGGGGTCACCCGTTCGGGCGCCTTCCTCGACCCCCTCGCCGACAAGGTGGTGGTCATCGGCGCCGGGCTGTCCCTCGTGATCGTGGACCGCATCCACTGGCTGCCGGTGGCGATCATCGTCACCCGGGAGCTGTGGATCTCGGCGCTACGGGTCTCCTTCGCCCGCCAGGGCCTGTCGGTGCCCGCTCGCCCGCTGGCGAAGTGGAAGACCCTGGTGCAGGGGCTGGCGCTCATGGTGGCCGTGACGCCCAGCTTCGCCGACCAGGACCTGCTCATCGACGCCGGAATCTGGCTGGCGGTCGCCATCACCGTGGTCACCGGCTGGCAGTACGTGCGCGACGGCGCCGCCATCGCCCAGTAGCCGAGCCCCTCGACAGCAGGCCGGTCCGACCGAGGGTGCGGTGCCTCACGTGCGTTCGTGAGCGTCGTGTGATAGCCAGGCTGTGTGGCGACTCGTTGGGCGGGGCGCCGCTGACCCGGCGTCTCAGGGGGAACCATGTTCAAGAAGCTGGCCGTCTCATTCGGTTTGGTCGCGCTCGTCGCGGTGCCTGTGGGAGCTGCGTCCGCAGGGCCGCCGGAGGATTTCGACGTTCCGGACTTCTTCCTGCTGTTCCTCGACGCCGACGAGGGCAAGTCGGTGTGGATCAACACCACGGCTCCCGACTTCTGTCTGTGGGCCCTCGGCGGATTCATGGGCCCGGCCCCGGTCGTGGACGATGCGGTGCCGGCAACGCTGAACTTCAACGGCAAGGACGACCGGTACCTCGCCCCGTCGGTCAAGGTCGACGACCTGTATGTGGAGGTGTGGAATCTCGACAATCCGGATGGGCCGTTCCAGGGTCCGTGCCAGGACATCCTCGACCAGCTGATCGCCGGTACGCCACCGTGGGCTACCGGCACGACGTCGTTGAACGCTCGTACGAACAAC
>JBFINV010000286.1:0-3259 GCA_041611015.1 Acidimicrobiales bacterium
ACGAGGACGAAGATGGCGCCGCCGACACCCAGGAGAACCCAGGTCTGGTCGCTGATGTACGTGATCATGTTGATGACCATCGCCCAGGTCGTCATGACCAGCAGGAAGGCCATCGGCACCAACGTCACCCACATCTTCCGCTTGAGCGACAGGAGGAAGAGGGAGATCACCAGCAGGCTCATGGCGCCGGTCAGCTGATTGGTCGTGCCGAAGAGGGGCCACAGCCGCATCCCGCCCGCACCCCGGTCCACGCCCAGCGCCAGACCGACACCGACCCCGCCGCCCGACCAGGACCCGCCCTAGACCTAGCGCTGCGAGAAGGTGGCCAGGAAGGCGTCCTCGAAGGCGAACGGGCTGAGGGCGCGGAGGGCGCCGACGGCGTAGGTCACGATCGGTGCCGGGTCGGCGGGCTGGTCGAGCACGTAGATCACGCCGCGCTTCTGGTGGTCCTGGATCAGCCGCCAGCCCGCGGGCGCCCGGACCCCGGCGCCACCGAGCCGTTCGACCGCGCCCCGGCCGGTGGCGTGGGCCACCCCCACCTGGGCCGGCTCATCGGGACGCTGCAGGTTGGCCGGAACCCAGGTGAGCTGGGGGATCACCGGACCCCGGGACGAGAAGACCCGCCACAGCACCGAGCCGGTGTGGATCTCCTCCTCGTTCGCGTCGGGCACGATGTTCAACCAGCGGCGCCCGTCGGCGTCGGCGGCGAAGCTCCGCATCTCGTCGACGATCCCGCCGACGTCGCCGCTCGAGAAGCTGAAGGTGCGGTGCCGGGTGGCCATCCGCCCCAAAAGTAGCGGCCTGCTGGCCCTAAGCTTCGGGGCGGTGACCGATCACGAGTGGGGCTTTCGCACCCGGGCGCTGCACAGCGGCGGCCAGCCCGACGCAGCCACGGGAGCCCGCGCCGTCCCCATCTACCAGACCACCAGCTTCGTCTTCGAGGACACCGACGATGCCGCCGACCTGTTCGCCCTACAGAAGTTCGGCAGCATCTACAGCCGCATCGGGAATCCGACGGTGGCGGCTTTCGAGGAGCGGGTGGCGTCGCTCGAGGGCGGTATCGGCGCGGTGGCCACCGCCAGCGGCCAGGCGGCGGAGTTCCTCACCACGACGGCCCTCGCGGGCGCCGGCGACGAGATCGTGGCCGCGTCGAGCCTGTACGGAGGCACCTACACCCTCTTCGACGTCACGCTGCGGCGGCTCGGGGTCGATGCGGTCTTCGTTCCCGCCGAGGACCCGAAGGCGTTCGCCGCAGCCATCACCGAGCGGACCAAGATGCTCTACACCGAGATCATCGCCAACCCCTCGGGCGCGGTCGCCGACCTCGAGGCCCTGGTCGACGTGGCCCGCTCCCACGACATTCCGCTGGTCATCGACAACACCTTCGCCACCCCGTGGCTGTGTCGGCCCATGGACTGGGGGGTCGACATCGTGGTGCACAGCGCCACCAAGTTCCTCGGCGGCCACGGCACCTCCATCGGAGGGGTCATCGCCGAGTCCGGGCGCTTCGACTGGAGCTCTGGCCGGTTCCCGCACATGACCGATCCGGTTCCCACGTACAACCACCTGCGCTGGTGGGAGAACTTCGGCGAGTACGCCTTCTGCACCAAGGTGCGCAGCGAGCAGCTGCGCGACGTCGGCGCGTGCCTGTCCCCGTTCAACGCCTTCCTCATGCTGCAAGGCCTCGAGACCCTGCCACTGCGCATGGACGCCCACGTCGAGAACGCCAGCGCAGTGGCCCGGTGGCTGGAGGACGACCCGCGCGTGTCGTGGGTCCGCTACCCCGGGCTGGAGTCCAGCCCGCACCACGATCTGGCCGAGCGCTACCTCCCGCGCGGCCCCGGCGCCATCTTCACCTTCGGGGTCCGGGGTGGCCGTGAGGCCGGCAGCCGATTCATCGGGGCCCTCGAGATGATCAGCCACCTGGCCAACGTCGGCGACGCCCGCACCCTGGTCATCCATCCCGGGTCCACGACCCACCAGCAGCTCAGCGACGAGGAGCTGATCGCAGCCGGGGTGACCCCCGACATGGTGCGGCTGTCGGTGGGCCTGGAGGACATCGACGACATCATCTGGGACCTCGACCAGGCCCTGGCCGCCGCCCACCGATGAGCTGGTCGCCCCCCAGCGCCCGCGAGCGCCGAGCCATCATCGAGCGATCCCGGTCCGTGGCCATGGTCGGGGCCTCCTCCAACCCGGCCCGGGCCAGCAACTTCGTGGCCACGTATCTGCTCTCGTCGTCGGCCGACTTCGACGTCTACATGGTCAACCCCGCCGAGGACCAGGTTCTGGGCCAACCCGTGTACCCGTCGCTGGCGGACCTGCCCGTGGTGCCCGACATCGTCGACGTGTTCCGGCGCAGTGAGGACCTGCCCGGGGTCGCCCACGAGGTGGTCGCCGTCGGCGCCAAGGTGTTCTGGGCCCAGCTGGGCCTGTTCAACGAGGACGCTGCGGCCATCGCCACCGCTGCGGGGCTCGACGTGGTCATGAACCGCTGCCTCAAGATCGAACACGCCCGGTTCCACGGAGGCCTGCACCTGGCCGGTTTCGACACCGGGGTCATCTCGTCGCGTCGGCTGGTCCCGGCGCGGGCCCCTAATAGCAGCTGAACTCCACCACCGGCCGGTAGATACCGCCGTCCACCCGAACCAGCGCGGCGCCCCCGGCGGGCGCGGTGTGGATGCGGCGGGTGTCGATGGGGCACGGCGCTCCGTCGAGAGCGGGGTCGTAGGTGACGCCCTCGACGTTGACCCGACGGTGGAAGGTGGCGGTGTCGAGGGGCTCGCCCGTGGCTTCCAGCAACGCCACCATCAGATCCGTGGCCCAGTAGCCCAGCCCCACCGCCTGGCTGTAGACGAGGGCGCCCCCGACGGTCTGCAGATCGGTCGAGATCTGCGCGGTGACCTCCCGATACTCCTCCTGGGGCGGGAACTGGGTCACGGCGTAGCCGTCCTCGAGGCGGTCGGCGGTCACGAAGTCGCCGAGGAGGCCCGGCAGGTAGCTCACATCATCGACCACTGCCCCGTCGAAGGAGCCGATCAGGTCCCGCTTCAGCTCGATCGCCTCTTGGAGCCCCACCGACAGCAGCACCAGATCCGGGTCGTGATCGGCGACGGCCTTCCGGGCCGCGTCGCCCTGCGGTCGGTCCACCACCTCGAGGAGCCCAGGACCCCACGCCCGGGTGGCCCGGGCCGCGGCTGCGGCGCCGGCAGCATCGTCGCTCACGACCATCACCGCGGTGGCGTCGTCGCCGAAGAAC
>JBFINV010000287.1:0-3251 GCA_041611015.1 Acidimicrobiales bacterium
CTCGAGCGGATCCGAGCCGGGGCTGCCGACGCAGTCACCGAGCCCGGGGCCCCGGCGCCGGGACCGGCGCGACCCGCTCCCTGGGAGCGGCGCAGCCAGCTGCCCCCACCACCGCGTTCCCCCCTCGACTCCTGGACCGTCGAACCCGCCGAGCCTGCCGAGCCCGCCGAGGCGGCCGAGCCTCGTGAGTGGCCGGTCGTGGAGAGCGAGACCGCGCTCAAGTGGGGCGGTGTGGCGCTGGTGGTGCTGGCGGTGGCGTTCGTGGTCACCACGGCCATCCGCCGGGGCTGGATCGGCCCCGAGCTGCAGCTAACAGGCGCCGTCGCCGTATCGCTCGCGCTGATCGGCATCGGCTTGCGGCTGCGGCCCACCCGCCCGCTGTGGAGCCATCCGCTGTGCTCGGGAGGGGTGGCGGCGCTCTACACCACGGTGGCGTCGAACCTGTTCCTCGATCGGGTCGACGACGACGTGGCGTTCGCCTGCACCGCCGTCATCGGCCTCGGCGGCTACGGCCTGGCCCGCATGGTCCCCTCGGAGTGGGTCGCCGGGGTGAGCCTGACCGGTGGCGCGGTGGCCTGGCTGGTGATCGCCGATGGCGAGCCACCGTTCACCACCAGCTGGTTGTGGATGGTGTTGGCAGCGGGCGCGGCGCTGGCGCTGGCAATCGAGCAGCGGTGGTTCGGGCTGCGACTGCTCGCGCACGCGGGGGCGCTGCTGGCCATCCTGGGCCTGGCCACCGAGGTGACGACCGGCGCTCAGGAGGCCCTGGTCTACGTGGCGACGATCGCGCTGTTCGGATCCCTGCTTTGGTTGCCCAGCAAGGGGTGGCTCAGCACCGCCTGGGAGGAGTTGGAGATCCAGCTGGTGATGGTGGCCGCCCCGTGGGCGCACGCCGTGGTGGCCACCGCGGCCGGTCTGGAGAGCGACCGCGAGCTCGGTGCCATTGCGCTGGTGATTGCCGGTGCCACTGCCGGGCTGGCCGCGTTCCTGGGCGAGCGGATCGTGCGGCCCCACCTGGTCTCGGTCGTGATCGGAGCCAGCGTGACGCTGTCCATCGGGCTCGCATTCCTGCTGTCGACCGGAGCTGCGTTCGTCGCTCTGGCGGTCCAGTGCGCCGGGTTGGTGATCCTGAGCCGGGCCCTGGGCCACCAGGTGAGGATCCTGCTCAACGCCGGGCTGGTGGCGGTCATCACCGCCGCGTACGTGACCGGGAACATGGTCGAGGCCTGGACCACCGACGCCGCCGTCGGCGACGACCTGGCCCACCTGGCCATCATCGGAGCGCTGGCTGTGGCCGGATGGCAGAGTCGCGACGACCGCACCCGGCAGGCCACCGCCATCGCCGTGCTGGTGTGGGTCCTCCTCTGGCTGGGCTCGGTGCTGGTCCACCTGCCCCAGGGGCAGGCGGTGGTCTCGGTGTCGTGGGCCGTGGTCGGCACCATGCTGCTGGTCACGGGCGCGCTCCGGAAGGTCCCCGAGGTCGGCGGGGCCGGTCTGGTGGTGCTGGCAGCCACCGTTGCCAAGCTGCTGACCGTCGACCTGCGCGAGGTCGACACCCTGTGGCGGGCTGGGCTGTTCTTCCTGATCGGCACCGGCATCATGCGGCTCGGCTTCCTGTTGCCCCGCCTGACCGGTGGCGAGGCCGAGCCCGAGCCGGAGGCCGAACCCGCAGGGCACGCCTGAGCAGCTGGTTCCGGAGGTGTGGGCCGAACGGCCCAGGGTAGGGCTCATGACCCCCCGGGCCTGGGCCGATGGAATCAGGCGGGACAGGGTCCGACGGAGACCATCGTCGGGCGCGCTCGCGCCAGTTTCCATCTCATCGGACCGGACGCCTCCGCAGAGGGTCCGGCCCCCGACTCCGCCGAGGGCGTCACGACAGGTGCAGGACCTGCCATCACAGCGAGGAAGCCGGACCCGACGCGAGGTCCTGGCCATGGCCGGTACCGGTCTGGCGGTGTGGTCCGTCCCCACCGTCCTCGGCGCCGGCGTGGCCCGGGCCACGACCGCGTTGATGCTGCAGATCGACCCCACGACGTGCCTCTCCGTCGCCAGCACCGATCCCACCCTGGTCCCGGGGTGTGCCCCGGCGGGGTGGGAGTCGGGCGAGCCTGCTGTCGCCAACGCCGGCATCCACGAGTGGACGATCTCGGCTCGGGGCAACGCCGTGGACTGCTCGAACGGCTTCCAGCTCGACCTGAACTCGGCCACGTGCACGATCGAGGAGGGGCTGGCCGAGGAGACCTGCCCGTTCGCCTCGCCGCCCTCGAACAACTGCGTCACCGGGGTGATCTCCCCGGATCGGACCAGCATCGTGTTCCCCACCAACCTGGGACCCACCGGCTGTTTCTACATCGCCTTCCGGATCGTGCTGTTCTGCCCGGGCAGCTTCTAGGGCCTCATGGGGACCGGGGCAGCGCCAGCGCCGGGTCGCCCAGCAACGTCCAGCCGTAGTGGATGTCGGCTGCGCCCGAGACTCGCGAAGCCAGGCGGAGCTTGGCGGCCTGCACCGCCTCGCCCAGCGTGCCGGCCCCTCCCAGCTCGGCCATGAGCAGCTCGGCGTAGGCGATGTCGGTCGACGCCGACGTGAGCGTCGACGCACCGAGCACCGCCGCGGCCCCCCCAGTGCCGGTGAGCAGGGCCTCGCCGAGCCCACCCACGCCCACGTAGTAGGTGTTCCAGCAGCCGAACTGGGTGACCACGCTCGGGAGCCCGTCGCCTCGCTGGTCTCCGAGGTCGTCGACTCCGAGGAGACCGACCTCGGTCCAGTCGGTCGGGCCCGAGTGACCCACGAAGCTGGTCACCGCGCTGGCTCCGCCGACGCCGTCGAGGACCCGTCGCCTGGCGACGTCCACCTCGAGCGTGTCGAGGTCGGCCCGGGTCACCTGCCAGCCCCCCAGGAGGTCCTGCAGGGTGTCGTTCACCCGGCTGTACCGGATGTTGTCGGACACGTCCGACGCCAGCACGACAGAGCGCTCCCGGGTGGGGGCCGACTCGCTGTAGCGGACCGACGCATCGATCAGGTCTCGTAGCTCGGACACCGACCGCGCCGGTAGCCGGCCCAGGGCCAGGTCCGGCACCCCGTCGTCGTCGAGGTCGGCGTAGGCCGGGTCGACCGGGGCGAAGCGGACGCCCCGCCCGGTCGGGGCGTACGGCGTGGGTACGAAGCTGCGCACCCCGTCGCCGTCGTAGTCCCGGTAGTCGTAGGTGTCGGCTCCTGCGAGCAGCACGTAGTCCAGTCCGAGGCTCGGGGC
>JBFINV010000288.1:0-3235 GCA_041611015.1 Acidimicrobiales bacterium
CCGCATCGACATCGTCGAGAACCGGTTCGTCGGCATGAAGTCCCGCGGCGCCTACGAGACCCCCGGCGGCACCATCATGCTGCGGGCCCACCGGGCCATCGAGTCCATCACCCTCGACCGGGAGGTGGCCCATCTCAAGGACGCGCTCATGCCCAGGTATGCCGAGCTGATCTACAACGGCTTCTGGTGGAGCCCCGAGCGCGAGATGCTCCAGGTCGCCATCGACCACAGCCAGCGCTTCGTCGACGGCGAGGTCCGGGTCAAGCTCTACAAGGGCAACGTCTCGGTGGTGGGCCGGCGCAGCGAGAACTCCCTGTTCGACGCGCGAACGGTCACGTTCGAGGACGACGAGGGGGCCTACGACCAGGCCGACGCCGAGGGGTTCATCAAGCTGCAGGCCCTCCGGCTGCGAACCCTGGTCGCCAAGCGAGATGGCCGATGAGCACCACGCTCTGGCACGGGCGGTTCGAGGGCGGCCCGGCCGAGGCCCTCAAGGCCCTGAACGACTCGCTGGGCTTCGACCGCCGGCTGTACCGCGAGGACATCGCCGGCTCGCGGGCTCACGTTCGGATGCTGGCGGAGGTGGGGCTCCTCGAGGCCGACGAGCGCGACACCATCCTCGACGCCCTTGACCAAGTGGAGGACGAGATCGGCTCGGGCCGGTTCGCCTTCGAGGCCAGCGACGAGGACATCCACACCGCGGTGGAGCGTCGGGTGACCGAACTGGCCCCGGCCGGGGCCAAGATGCACACCGGGCGCAGCCGCAACGATCAGGTGGCCACCGACCTGCGCCTGTGGACCCGGCGCGCCGTCGACGAGGTGGCCGAGCTGGTCCTCGGCCTCCAGCAGACGCTGCTGGAGGCCGCCCTGGCCGCCGGCGACGCCCACCTGCCGGGCTACACGCACCTGCAGCACGCCCAGCCGGTCACCCTGGCCCATCACCTGCTGGCGCACGGTTGGGCCCTGGCCCGTGACGTCGATCGACTGCTCGATGCCCGGGCCCGGACCGACGTCAGCGTCCTCGGCGCCGGTGCCCTGGCCGGGTCGTCGCTGCCGCTCGAGCCCGAGCGCACCGCCGCGGAGCTGGGCTTCGCCGGTGTGTTCGAGAACAGCCTCGACGCGGTGGCGGACCGGGACTTCGTGGTCGAGACCCTCTTCGCCCTGGCCCTGCTGGGCGTCCACCTCAGCCGGATCGGCGAGGAGCTGGTGCTGTGGGCGTCCGAGGAGTGGGGGTTCGTCGAGCTCGACGACGGCTTCTCCACCGGCTCGTCGATGATGCCCCAGAAGAAGAACCCCGACATCGCCGAGCTGGCGCGGGGGAAGGCAGGACGCCTGATCGGCCACGTCGCCGGGCTGTTGGCGACGCTCAAGGGCCTCCCCCTCACCTACAACAAGGATCTGCAGGAGGACAAGGAGCCACTCTTCGACGCCGTCGACACGGTGCGGCTGACGCTGCTGGCGCTCGACGGCATGATCGCGAGCACCACCTTCCACACCGACCGCATGGCCCGGTTGGCCTCGTCCCCCTACCTGGCCGCGACCGACGTGGCCGAGTGGCTCGTCGAGCGGGGGATGCCGTTCCGGGAGGCCCATGCGGTCGTCGCCGATCTGGTGCGCCGGGCCCTGGCGGGCGAGGCCGAGCTGGTGGAGCTGGTGCGCGGGCACGAGCAGCTCGGCTCCGAGGCTGCCGCCCTGCTCGAACCCGGTGTGATCAGGAGGACGACCCCGGGGGGAGCCGGTCCGGCTGTGGTGAGCACCCAGATGCAGCGCTTCGCCGACCGGATCGCCGGCGACCGCAGACGCCTCCGGCGATGAGCTACCACCACCGAGTCCGGGTCCGGTATGCGGACTGCGACATGCAAGGGGTGGTCTACAACGCCCACTACCTGACCTTCGTCGACGATGCCATGGACTGCTGGCTGCGCCAGCTGGGCACCGACTTCGAGGCCACGCACGGCTGGGACATCATGCTCAAGCGGGCCGACATCACCTGGGAGGGTCCGGCCCGGTTGGCCGAACACGTCGACATCGAGTGCTCGCCGACGAGATGGGGCAACACCAGCCTGGACGTCGGCTTCGTCGGATCGGTCGACGGGCGCTCGGTGTTCCGGGCCACGGTGACCTACGTGACGGTCGACACCGATCAGCACCGGCCCCAGCCGATCCCGGCGATGCTCCGGGATCACCTCTCCGGGTGAGCGAGCGCCGCCTGCTGCACCGCGCCTTCTACGCCCGGGACCCGCTGGAGGTGGCGCCGGCGCTGCTGGGCAAGGTGCTGGCCGTGGGTCGTCGCTCCGGCAGGATCGTGGAGTTGGAGGCCTACCGGGGCCCCGACGATCCCGGCAGCCACGGTCACCGCGGCGTGACCCCCAGGACCGAGGTGATGTTCGGTCCCCCCGGCCACCTCTACGTCTACTTCACCTACGGCATGCACTGGTGCGCCAACGTGGTGTGCGCCCGGGACGGCACCTGCGGCGCAGTCCTGATCCGCGCCCTCGAGCCGCTGACCGGCCTCGACGAGATGCGTGCCGCGAGGCCCCGGGCTCGCCGGGATCGGGACCTGTGCAACGGGCCGGCCAAGCTCTGTCAGGCCCTGGGGATCGATGGGGCCATGAACGGCGCCGACCTGGTGGGGTCCGGCCCGGTGTCGCTGCACGACGACGGGGCTCCGGTCGGGCCGGTCGAGCGCAGCGCTCGCATCGGGCTGAGCCCGGGCCGGGGGGAGACCCTGCCCTGGCGCTTCTTCCTCGCCGGGGATCCCCACCTGTCGGCCCCTCCCCGCTGAACCCCGTCCGCCTGAGCCCAAATTTGTGGCGAATCCTGCAGTTTCCTGCGCTTTCGGGCACAGATTTGGGGAGGCGGGGGCGGAGACCCCCGGTCGCGGGCCGACCTCCTGGGCCCCCCGGTCTGCGCTGATGGGCGAGCTCACCTGCGCTGGTCCGTCGCCGGCTGGCTCGCTGGCCTCAAACCGCAGGCCGACCCCTCAGCTCGCAGCGGGCAGCGCCGATCCCGATCATCACATCCGAACTCACGTCAAACGGGGCGGAGATCCCGGCGGTTGTATCTGGTTGCCTGACCGCCGGGGGAGTCAGTGGCGAACCCGACGTTTGCGTCTTGGTGGCCTGGAGGGCCGCATGCGACGACGGGTACACCATCGACCGAAGCACGCCGCACCGTCGTGTGGCGTGAGCTGGTGCCGGGACCCCAACTGCGGGGTCAGCCAAGCCATCGAGCG
>JBFINV010000289.1:0-3191 GCA_041611015.1 Acidimicrobiales bacterium
AGGTGGGCCACGACCTGTGAGATGGCGGTACGGATGCGGTTGGACCCGCCCGAGCCCAGGGCCACGACCCGACCGTCGGGCCACTCGACGAGGGCAGGACACATCCCCGAGGACAGCCGGACATCGGTCGGCCAGGCCGCAGGCCCGAGCGGGTTCACGTCGTCCTCGCCGAGGATGTTGTTCAACATGAAACCGAACGGGTTCACCAGCTGCCCGTTGCCCTCACCGTTCGACGTGGTCACCGCGCAGGCGGTCCCGCCCCTGTCGATCGCCGACACGTGCGTCGTCCCCCGCTGGCGCAGGTGCACCGGGTCGATCAGCCGGGCCCGGTCCGTGGCGGTGAACGCCTCGGCCAGCCCCGGTGGGTCCCAGCTCCCGAGACCAGAGAGTGAGTGCGCGATCAGCTCGCCGCTGGCGGCCGGCGGAGGGTTCAGGTGGACGGTGGCCCCGCCGACCTCCACCGAGAGCGGGGTGCGCTCCAACACCCGGTAGGCCGCGAGGTCCTCGTGGCGAAGATGGCCGGCGGGCACCTGGCTGGTCACGATGGCACGGTCCACAGCGCCATCGCCTGGTCGCTGTCGCGCCAGGAGCTCCAGGGCGTCGGCCAGGTCCGGGTTGGCGAATCTCTCGCCGGCCGGAACGACCTCGCCCCCCGGCGCGAAGAGGGCCCGGGCGTCGTCCTCGTCGACCAGGATGGGGCGGATCACGGTGGCCAGGAAGTGCTGGGCCGGAGTGACGACCACCCCGACCCGGGCCGTTTTCACGGCCGGCCGGAACAGCTCTTCGAGCGTCCCGGTGGCCCCGAACCGGCGTAGTGCCTCCAGCCCCGCAGCGAAACCGGGGGTGGCGGCGGTGGCCGGCCCGATCCGGAACTCCTGGGTGGCGGTGCCGAAGTCGGCGTGGATGGTGCGGACACCCGTCCCTTCGGGCACCCGCTTGGCCAGCGGGGTGTGCGGGAAGAAATCGAGCAGCCGGACCTCACCGCGGGCGCCGTTGCGGACCATGGCGAAGCCCCCGCCCCCCGGTGAGCACAGCACCGGCTCGCAGACGCACGCCATGGCCAGCGCCGCGATGGTGGCGTCGACCGCGTTGCCGCCGCGGCGGAGGACGTCCGCTCCGGCCTGCGCCGTCAGCGCGTGCCCGGCAGCCACCACGCCTCTGGGTCCCCCCGTCTCCACGGGGGTTGTCTAGCGGTGGGTGCCGGGCCGGCGCCAGATCAGCTCACCCGGGGAACGCCTGGTCGAAGACGGCCCGCAGCTCGGGGGTGGCCGGGCCGCTGTAGCCGCAGAAGTTCACCGTGCCGTTCGCTGCGGTCACCAGGTACTCCTGACCGACCTCGAAGGGGAAGGCCGCGATGAGCGACGCTTCGGTGTGCTCGGCCACGAGAGCGACCACCTCGGCATCGCCGCCCTTGTACCAGCGGTCCACGTCGAGGGTTATGACCTGACCGTCGACCGCCACCGCCGTGGCCGCGAAGGCCATCTCCATGTCGGCCATGATCTCGGCCTCGAGCGGCAGACACGACGCCAGGGAATCGCTGCCTGCAAGCGACAGCTGCAGGTCGGGTTCGAGGAGGGAGGCGTCACCACCGTCGTCGCCGTTGCTGGCCAGCACGACGGCCACGATGGCGATCACGGCGACGACGCTGGCTCCGATGAGCCAGAGAACGTGACGCCGCTGCCGTTGGGCTTCGCTCCGGGGCGGATCGAAGGTCTCGGTTGTCATTGAGGCCCTCCAGGTGGGGCGGGGCGACGCAGTCGCCGGTGATTGTGGACCACCCGGCCGGGCCGGGGCGCCACACCAGCTCGGTGGCGCTGAGGCGGCCCGACGGGGGGTGGCTGCCGATTCGACGTCGCAGCGGCCGCCCCGGTTCCCCGGCGCTAGCGTGTTGTGTCGCCCCGCTCGTGAGGACGTCTCTTGGCCTACACCACCAGCTCGATACCCGACCTCTCCGGCCGCACCGCAGTGGTGACGGGCGCCAACGGGGGCCTCGGCCTGGAGACTGCGAAGGCGCTCGCCGGGGTCGGCGCGCACGTGGTGATGGCGGTGCGCAACCAGGACAAGGCAGCCGATGCGGTGGCCGAGATCCGAGCCGAGCACCCCCAGGCCTCGCTGGAGCTGGTTCCGCTCGATCTGGCGTCGCTGGCGTCGGTCCGGGCTGCCGCCGAACAGATCCTCGGCCAGCACCCGCGTATCGACATCCTGGTGAACAACGCCGGGGTGATGGCCATGCCGGAGTCCCGGACCGAGGACGGCTTCGAGATGCAGCTCGGGGTGAACCACCTCGGCCACTGGGCGCTCACCGCTCGACTCATGCCAGCGATCCTGGCCGCCGACGACGCTCGGGTGGTGACCGTCACCAGCACCGCACATCACATCGGCAGACCCGTCGATCCGGACAACCCTCACCTGGAGGGCCGCTACAAGCCGTGGCGGGCCTACGGGCAGTCGAAGCTGGCGAACTACCACTTCGCGCTGGGGCTCCAGGAGGCGTTCGAGGAGGCCGGGGCCTCCGCCCAGAGCTTGGTGGCGCACCCCGGGCTCACCAACACCGATCTCCAGTCGACGACTGTCGAAGCGGGCGGCGGGGGTCTGCTGGCGACGTTGTCGCATCGGCTCGCTCGCACCATCGGGATGGATCCAGCGGCGGGGGCTCTTCCCCAGCTGCGGGCGGCGACCGATCCCGAGGCCACCGGCGGTGAGTTCTACGCCCCCCGCTACATCAACAGCGGGCCGGCGGTGCGGCGCCCTGTCCTTCGTCCGGGGCGCCGGAAGGCGATCGCCAAGCTCTGGGCGGTGTCCGCGCGCGAGACCGGGATCCAACTCGACGCCGCGGGCTGAGCGCGACGGAAGGCCGATATGCGCCCGGGGCGGGCCGAGCTGTAGGGTCTCGCCTCCATGAGCGGATCCACGCGGCATTGGCGGCTCACCGAGCGCGCCCGCAACATCGTGGACCCGCTCGTGCGACTGAGCCGTCACCGGGCGATGCCGGGCCTGGCGTTCTTCTTCTGGATCGCGGTGCTCGTGGGGGGGCTGGCGCTGGCAGCCTCCAATGATGCCGACCGGACTCCGAGCGAGCCCGACCCCGGAGGGGTGGTCTCTGCAGAGCCCACAATCGAGCCTGTGGTGGTCGAGGACACCCCCGAGCGCTCTCCAGAGCCCGGACCCCCGGCCGCGCTGGCGTTGCGCGG
>JBFINV010000290.1:0-3175 GCA_041611015.1 Acidimicrobiales bacterium
CGGGACCACCGCCGCCTTCGCCGGGCTGGTCGGCGCGATCGGACTCACCGACACGACCGACGCGGTGAGCACGGCGCCGTCCGAGGACGCCCCGGACTCGCTGGCCTTCGCCGATCCCACGGCCCGCCCCCGCCAGGCCCAGGCCGGGGTCCGGGCCGCCAGGCCCGAGCCCGCTGCCACGCCGACCGTGCACTTCGAGCTGATCCTGCCGACACCGACGCCCACGGCCACCCCGGCGCCGACCGCCACCGCGGTGCCGACGTCGCCGCCCACGGCCACCCCCGCCCAGGTTGCGCGTCCCACCCCGACACCGGAGCCCGAGTCCACTCCTGAACGCCGCCGCCGGCCCCGCCCAGAGCCCGAGCCCGAGCCCGAACCGGAACCCGAGCCCGAGCCCCAGCCGGAGCCCGAGCCCGAGCCCGAGCCGGACCCCACCCCCGAACCGCCGCCTCCGCCGCCCCCGACACCGGAGCCCGACCCCACCCCGACCAGTGGCGGTAGCTGACACCACCCTCGGGGCCATGGGCAGCACCGCCCGGCTGTACGTGTGCCACGGCCCCGACGGGCTGAGCGACGCGCTGCAGCGCCGCCTCGCCGAGCTCGAGGCTCGCTGGAGCCGGTTCATCGAGAGCTCGGACGTGAGCCGGGTCAACGCCCGGGCGGGCGAACCGGTAGCGGTGAGCCCCGACACCGTCTTGTTGGTGCGCCGGGCCCTGTCGGCCTCGCGACTCACCGGTGGCTGGTTCGACCCCACCCTGCTCGTGCAGCTGGTGCACGCGGGCTACGACCGGCCCTTCGACGAGCTCTCCAGGAGCGAGCTCGGCGGCCTGGTGATCACCGTCGACCATGCGGCCTCACCCGAGGTCCGGGTTCACGACTGGAGCGCGACCTGCCAGGCCATCGTCGTCGACGAGAAGGCCGGCACGGTGTCGGTACCAGAGGGCGTCGGCTTCGATCCGGGCGGCATCGGCAAGGGACTCGCCGCAGACCTGCTCGCAGCCCACGCCATCGACGCGGGTGCGTCGGCCGTGCTGGTGGACCTGGGCGGCGACATCGTGACCGCAGGACTGGCCCCCGAGCTCGGCTGGCCGATCGACGTGGAGGATCCGTTCGATCCCGCCTCGGTGGCCTTCTCCCTGCGTGTGCCCTGGGGCGCGGTCGCCACCAGCAGCCGGTCCCGCCGGCGCTGGCTCCACGATGGGCGAGAGCAGCACCATCTCCTCGACCCTGCCAGCGGCTCCCCCGCCACGTCCGATGTCGCAGCCGCCACGGTGGTCGCCGGAGCCGGGTGGCTGGCAGAGGCCTACGCCAAAGCTGCGGTCATCGCGGGCGCCGAGGTCGGGCTCGATCTGTTGTGCCGGGGCGGGGTCGAGGGGGTCGTCATCGACCGCCACGGCCGGCGTCACCCGACCCCGGGGTTGGCGGAGCTGGCGTCGTGAGCGCCGACAAGCTCACCTGGTACGTGGCCCGCTCGGGTGGGATCGTGGCCTGGTGCTTGCTGGCGCTGGGGCTCATCCTGGGACTGCTCTTGTCCAGCCGGCTCCTCGGTCGCAGCGCCAGCCCGGCGTGGATCCTGTCGATCCACCGCTACCTCGGTGGCCTCGCAGTGATCTTCACCGCCATCCACGTGGGGGCGATCATGCTCGACGACTTCGTCGACTTCGGTGTGATCGAGGTGCTGGTGCCGTGGACCTCGAGCTGGCGTCCGGGCCCGGTGGCCTGGGGCATCGTGGCCATGTACCTGCTGCTGGCGATCGAGGCCACCTCGTTCGCGATGCGGCGCCTCCCCAGGCGGCTGTGGCGGGGGGTGCACTGGCTCAGCGCGCCCCTGTTCGTGTCCGCCACCGTGCACGGCTACCAGTCCGGAACCGACGTGGGGCGGGCGTTCATCGTGTCGATCGTGGCCGTCATCGCGGTGCTGGCTGCGCTGTGCACGATGCGGGTGCTGCTGGCCTGGGCTGCCGGAGAGCGGCTGCCGAGGCCGCGTCCGGTGCCGGAGCACCCGGCGGAGGTGCGACCGGTCCGGCTGTTCGACCAGGACGCGCCGGTGCCCCAGCGCTACCGGGACTTCGCAGCCCAGGTCGACGCGACGTCAGGGGATCTGTGAGAACAAATTCACGTCGAAACTTGTTCTCACAGATCCCGGTGGGCGCAGCTCAGCGCTGGTCGCCCTCCTCGGGCGCCGGGGCTCCGAAGGCTCCGTCGTCCACGGGCTCGGCAGGCTCGGCCTCTGCGGCGGGGCCTTTGGGAAAGGCCTGCTCGTAGGTGGGTGGCGCTTCCTCGGGCTCACGCCGGGCGAAGGTGCCGTCGTAGGACGTGGACCGCCGGGGCATGTCGGTGAGCTTCTTGGCGGGCGCGAACGCGCCCCAGAGGGCGCCGACGACGATCCCGACCACCACCACCGTCACCATGGTGGAGATGCGGAACGGGGTGACGGAGAAGATCACCAGGTAGATGGCCACGCCCAGCCCGAGCATCAGCCCGTAGAACCCGCCCAGGCCGGGATGGCGCTCGACTCGGGTGTCGTGTGGGGAGACCATGTCAGGACCTCCAGGTGATCGCCGGACGGGAGTTGAACAGCAGGCCGATGATCCCGCCGAGACCGAGGGCGGCGGCGACTGCGCTGGGCACGGTGAACAGCGGGTTGTCGGTGGTGAACTCCACCCAGCCGTCGGCGGTGCACGACAGATTGTTCTGCGACGTCAGATTGCCCTCGACGGGAAAGATGCCAGCGGGTCGCAGCCAGCTCGGGACCGAGCCGACGTCGACCTCGCCGGCGTTGCGGTTCTTGCCCCGGGGGTTGGGGTCGCCGCCGCTGTCCAGGCTGATGCCCTGGGTCTTGATGGTCCAGTTGTGCTCGAGGGGGCCGTCGCCCGAACGGGGCAGGGTGCCGAAGTAGATCACCAGGTCCTCGACCTGGAACGGGTTGCTCTCGGTGAAGGCACGATCGCCGAAGCCGTCGCCGAAGATGTCGACCAGCTGGCCGTTGGGTCCGCCACCCTCGGCCGAGGGGATCCCCAGGGCCCAGTCGATCATGGCCCCGTCGGCGTCGAACGACATGGCCATCCCGCCGCAGTTGCCGATCAGGTCCGAGCCGCTGTCGTTCTCGACGATGGTGCTCAACCCCTGTTCCTCGAGGTCGGCGGTGATGAGCTGACCGAACAGGGCATCGCCA
>JBFINV010000291.1:0-3169 GCA_041611015.1 Acidimicrobiales bacterium
CCCCGACGCCCAGGATGCAGGCGATGGCCCGTAGGTCCTCCCGGCGGACCGTCAGGACCCGCCCGTTGAAGTCCTGGCGCTGCACCTGGATCATCGTGAGGTACCGGTTCAGCATGTCGGCCTCGGGGCCCGAGAGGGCCTCGAGGCGGGTCAGGTCGATGGTGACCGGCAGGGCCCCCACCGCGCGCAGCCCGTTGATCTCGGTGCTGGGCTCGGCCTCGCGGGCCAAGCCGAAGTCGGGACCATCGTCGGGCAGCAGCTGGTCGACCGGCACGTTGTAGAAGCGGGCGAGGCGCTGCAGTCGGGGCACCGAGATCGCCCGCTCCCCACGCTCGTAGGCGCCCAGCACCGAGGCCTTGAACTCCTCGCCCGAGCTGGCCTCGACCTCCTGGAGGGACAGCCGCTTCTGACGGCGGATGGCCCGCAGCCGCTGACCCACCTTCCGGCTGTATCCGCCTTCGTGAACCTCTTCGTCCATCTGCGCGCCCTCGCTTGTTGCATCGTTGCCCGTGGTGCCGAGCCGCCAAAATCACGGCACGAAGTCACGATAAGTGCAAAACCCAGTCGATGACAATGACACAGAGTGGTATTGGGTGGGATTGCTCTGTGGGGCCGGTACCAGCGATCAGGGGCCGGAGCCGGCCAGTCGCCGGGCCCGCACCATCAACACCCCGGCCGCGATGGCTGCGGTCTCGGCCCGCAGGACGTGGTCGGAGAGGTCCACCTCGTCCAGCCTGGTCCTCTCGCCCTCGGACCAGCCGCCCTCTGGTCCGATCAGCACGGTGGTGTGCGCGATGGTCAGCGGCCCACCACCACGCTCGGCGCGCACCGCGGCTGGTTGCGAGGCCAGGTCGGCGAACGTGGTGGCGGCGCCGATCTCGGGCAGCCAGACCCGGCGGCTCTGCATGGCAGCCTCCCGGGCGATGCGAGCCAAGCGCTGGGCCCGCTTGGCCTCCCGCTCCCCGTCCCAACGGGTCACCGAGCGTTCCGCCCGGAAGGGAACCACCCGATCGATCCCGAGCTCGGTGAGCTTCTGCACGACGAGCTCGGGCCTGGACTGGCCCTTGGTGAGGGCGAAGCCCACCGTCAAGGTCGGCGCCCGACGTTCGACCCGGACGATCTCGCCATGGATCTCGAGCGGGTCACCGAAGCGGCAGCGACGCCAGCCGCCAGCACCGTCGGAGACCGTCAGTGGGTCGCCGGGGCGCAGTCGCAGCGATCGCGCCAGGTGGTGGTGATCGTCGGGCGACAGTTGCGGCGCGTCGAGATCGTCCACGAAGGCGTGGGGCCCGCTCCGGCCGTCTGGTTCCGGGCCCACGGGCGTTGCCTCAGGAGAAGGCCGAACGGATCCGCTTGAGCCAGCCCTCGTCGGCCGGTGCCACCTCTTCGCCACGCAGCAGCGCCAGACGGCGCAGCAGCTCCTCTTCCTCCGCGGTCAGGTTGGTGGGGGTGTCGACGACCACTCGGACGACGAGGTCGCCCCGGCCCCGCCGGTTGAGCTTGGGCACCCCTCGACCCCGGAGCCGGAACTCCTCACCGGTGGTGGTGCCGGCCGGGATGAGCAGCTCCTCTTCGCCGTCGAGGGTGGTGTACGCCAAGCGGGCGCCCAGCGCCGCCTGGGTGACCGGGATCCACAGCTCCTCGACCAGGTCGTCGCCCTCGCGGCGGAACCGGTCGTGGTGACCGACCCGTAACAGGACATAGAGGTCGCCCCGCCCGCCGCCCCGGGGTCCGGCGGCCCCCCGACCCGACAGCCGGAGCCGGGCCCCGTTGTCGACCCCCGGGGGGATCTCGATCTCGAAGCTCTTGCTCTCTGTGACCCGGCCCTCGCCGCGACAGGCGCGACAGGGCGAGGGGATCACCTGGCCGAAGCCCATGCACGCCGGGCAGGTGGTGGCCGAGATCATCTGGCCCAGGATCGACTGGCGGACCCGCTGCACCTGGCCCGATCCTCCACAGGAGGCGCACGCCTCGCTGGAGGTGCCCGGCGCGGCGCCGGTGGCTTCACAAGCTTGGCAGGCCACCGGCAGCCGCAGCTCGACGTTGGTCTCGCCGCCCAGCACCGCCTGTTCGAAGGTGATGTCGATCATCACCTCGATGTCGGCCCCCGGTGGTGGCCCAGCGCTGCGCCCAGCGCCGGGGGCCCCCCCGAAGGGATTGCCGCCGAAGAAGGCCTCGAAGATGTCGCCGAACGCATCGCCGCTGCCGAAGCCGGGGCCGCCGGCGCCGACGGTCCCGAACCGGTCGTACTGGGCCCGGCGCTGGGGATCGCTCAGCACCTCGTAGGCCTGCGCGATCTGCTTGAAGCGGCGCTCGGCCTCGGCGTCGCCGGGGTTGGCATCGGGATGCCATCGCCGGGCCAGCTGCCTGTACGCCCGCTTGATCTCCTCGGCACTGGCGTGCCGCGATACCCCGAGCGTCTCGTAGAGGTCGTCGCTCACGAGCTGCCCTCGCCCCGGAGATGCTGGCCCAGCTCCTGGCTGACCAGGGCCACGGTGGCGAGCGCATGGGGATAGCGCATGCGGGTGGGGCCGAGCACGCCGACGGACCCCGCCGCGACACCGTCCACCTCGATCGGCGACACCACGAGGGAGCACTCGGCCAGTGGCTCCATGCCGGTCTCGGACCCGATGGCCACCTCCTGGCCTCGCTTGAGCAGGTCGCTGATCAGGCTCACCACCACGTACTGCTTCTCGAGCACCCGCAGGACGTCGTGGACCTGGTCGACGGCATCGAAGATCTCGGCGACGCTGCTGGTGCCGCCCACGAACACGGGGGTCTCCTCGGGCTCGGCGATGGCATCCGACAGCCGGCGCCGCAGCTCGTCTGCGGCCTGGTCGCCCGAGGGCACGTCCTCGTGGCCCTCCAGGTGGATCTTGACGAGCTGGTGGGTGACGTCTTCGAGGGTGTCGTCGGCGGTGGTGGGGTCGATGGAGACCACCCGCTTGGAGAGGACGGCGTTGGCGTGCACGAGCACCACCAGCGCCTGGTCCGCGGTGAGCCGCACCACCTGCAGGCCCCGGATCGGGCTCGACTCGGGGGCCGGCCCCACGACCACGGCCGCGTAGTGGGTCAGCTGTGACAGGAAGGCACTGGTGTCGCGCAGCATCCGCTCCAGCTCACCCTGCGCGGTCTCGAAGAACGACACCACCTTCTGCTGCTGGGGCCG
>JBFINV010000292.1:0-3167 GCA_041611015.1 Acidimicrobiales bacterium
ACGGACCGGGCGACGTGGCCCACGCCCACACCGTCACCGAGCACGTGCTGATCAGCGAGGTCCTCGACGCCGCCCGCACCGTCGCACTGCTCCTCCTCGACTGGAGCGCGGGTGACTGAGGATGCGGGGCCGCTCGGGCCCCAGACGATGGTGGAGCCGCTGCAGCTGGTGGCGGTGAAGCCGCCGTCGGCGGCGCTGGCCCACTCCCGGCCCGAGGAGTGGCGGGACCTGGGGTGGCACGCCCCGCTCGACCCCGATGCCGCCGAGGACCAGCACCGCCGGCTGGTGTCGATCCTCGAGGGAGCGGGCGCCGAGGTCATCCTGCTCGGCCCCGACGGTCGCACCGGGCTCGATTCGATGTACGCCCACGACTGCGCGCTGGTCGTCCCCGCCGGGGTGGTCCCGCTCTGCACCGGCAAGCCCCAGCGGCGCGGCGAGGGGCCCGCCCTGGCAACCGCCCTGGTCGACCACGGCATCCCGGTCCTCGGTGGCCTCGACGACCCTGCGGCCCACGCCGAGGGGGGCGACTGCGTCTGGCTCGACGCCGCCACCCTGGTGGTGGGTCGCGGGTTCCGCACCGACGCCGCCGGCGTCGGTGCCATCAGCCGGCTGGTCGAGCCCACCGGTGTCGAGGTGATCTCCGTCGACCTCCCCTACTGGCGCGGCCCCGCCGACGTCCTGCACCTGATGTCCTTCATCTCGATGGTCGACCACGACCTGGCCGTGGTCCACCTGCGCCTGCTGCCGGTGGCCCTCTACGAGCTGCTCGTCGACCGGGCCATCGAGCTGGTGGAGGTCCCCGACGAGGAGCTGGCCACCCAGGGCACCAACGTGTTGGCGCTGGCCCCCCGCCATGTCCTGATGCTGGACGGCAATCCCATGACCCGGGCCCGCCTCGAGGCCGCCGGCTGCCGGGTCGAGACCTACGACGGCGGCGAGATCAGCCTCAAGGGCGACGGCGGCCCGACCTGCCTCACCCGGCCGCTGCGACGGGGCTGACCGGCTCGGACGGCGCACTCTCCGGCAGCGGGTCGGGCCGAAGGTCGAGGCGGCGCAGCAGCTGGGCGTTGGCGGCCACGATGATGGTGGAGGCGCTCATGGCCACCGCCGCGGCCGCCGGCGGGAGGGTGAGTCCGGCGAATGCGAACACCCCGGCGGCGACGGGGATGGCAATCAGGTTGTAGGCGGTGGCCCACACCAGGTTCTGGATCATCTTGGCGTAGGTGGCGTTCGAGAGGTCGATGACCCCGGTGACCCCGCGGGGGTCGCTCGAGGCCAGGACCACGCCCGCCGACTCGATGGCCACGTCGGTGCCGGCCCCGATGGCGATGCCCACGTCGGCCCGGGCCAGCGCCGGGGCGTCGTTGACCCCGTCGCCCACCATGGCCACGCTCAGGCCCCGACGCTGCAGCTCGGCGACCTTGGAGTCCTTGTCCTGGGGGAGGACCTCGGCGAACACCTCGTCGATGCCCAGCTGGGCGGCCACGCCCTCGGCCACCTGGCGCGCGTCACCGGTGATGAGCACCACCTGCCTGCCCCGCTGGTGCAGGTCGTCGACGGCGATCCGGGACTCCGGCCGGATCTCGTCGGCCAGGGTCAGGGCACCGATGACCGCCCCGTCCCGGAACACGTAGAGCACCGAGCCCCCCTCGTCGCGCCAGCGCTCGGTGCTGGCGTGGAGCTCGTCGGGCACGGTGGCGCCGAGGTCCTCGAGCAGGGCCGGGCCCCCGACGGCGATGCGGCTGCCGTCGACCTCCCCCTGGACGCCCCGCCCGGTGAGCGCGGTCAGCTCCGTTGCGGCGGGCCCGTCGCCCGGGGCGGCGGCGACGATGGCCCGGGCGATGGGATGCTCGCTGTCTGCCTCCACCGCGGCGGCCAGCGCCAGCAGGTCGTCGGGGTCCCAGCCGTCGATGGCCGCGTGGTCCACCACCGCGTGGTTGCCCTTGGTCAGGGTGCCGGTCTTGTCGAAGAGCACCGCATCGACGGTGCGCATGCGTTCGAGCGCCAGCCGGTCCTTGACCAGGATGCCGGCCCCAGCAGACGTGGCCGTCGAGATCGAGATCACCAGGGGGATGGCCAGGCCGAGGGCGTGGGGGCAGGCGATCACGAGCACGGTGACGGTGCGGATGATCCCCTGGGCGCCATCGCCCACCACCAGCCACGCCAACAGGGTGATCACCGCGGCCGCGGTCGCGAGGTAGAAGAGCGCGGCCGCGGCCCGGTCCGCGAGGGCCTGGGCCCGCGACGTCGATGCCTGGGCATCGGCGACCAGCCGCTGGATCCCGGCGAGGGCGGTGTCGTCCCCCACCGCGTCGATGCGTACCCGCACCGACGAGTCGGTCGAGACCGTGCCGGCCACCACCCGATCGCCGACCTCGCGCCCGACGGGGCGGGACTCGCCGGTGATCATCGACTCGTCGAAAGCGGCTCGGCCCTCGACGATCTCCCCGTCGGCCGGGACCCGTCCCCCCGGCCGGACCAGCACCACGTCGCCCACGGCCAGGTCGCTGATCGCGACCTCGGTGACGATGTCGCCGGAGACCACCTCGGCGGTGTCGGGCAGCAGCTCGGCGAGCGCCGACAGCGCGCCCCGGGCCTGGCCGATGGCCTTCATCTCCTGCCAGTGGCCCAGCAGCATGACCACGATCAGCGCCGCCAGCTCCCACCAGAAGTCCAGTTCGCCCCAGCCGAGGGACGAGGCCAGCGAGGACCCGTAGGCCACCGTGATCGCCAGGGCGATCAGGAGCATCATGCCCGGTTGGCGGTGGCGCACCTCGAAGACCCCGCCGGCGAGGAACGGCCGGCCACCCCACAGGTAGACCACGGTGCCGAGCACCGGGGCCACCCACTCGGCCCAGGCACCGTCGATCGAGTACCCGAACCAGTCCTGGATCTGCCCGGAGAAGACCAGAACCGGGATGGCGAGGAGCAGGTTCACCCAGAACAGGCGCCGGAACATCTCCGGGTCGTGGCCCGCGTGCTTGTCGTGCGCGGCGTGGTCACCGGCCCCGTGCTGGGCGGAGGGATCAGGTTCGTGGCTGGTGTGGATTGCTCCAGCGTGGCCGATGGGCCCGGTGGATATCATGGCGACCTCAGCTGCCGGCCGAGAAGTCGGGCACCGGCCGGGCGTCGGCCTCCTCGGCAGTGGTGGCGGCGCCGTTGGCCTC
>JBFINV010000293.1:0-3141 GCA_041611015.1 Acidimicrobiales bacterium
CCCCGGACTTGATGCGCTCCCGGTGGCTGCGGTCGAGCTCGCCCACGGTGGCCGGTAGGCCGTCGATGTCGAGCTCGTCGCGAAAGGCGACATAGAGCGCCTGGTAGGCCTCCGGCGCGGTGTCGAGGAACCAGTCGGCGCCCCGCTCGACCCGACGCTCGGCCAGGCCCCGGTCGAAGAGGTGCGTCGGGCTGGCGTTGTGGAGGATGGACGAGCCGTACTTGCAGCTCACCAGGTACACGTGGTCCACCCGCAGATCAGCGGGGATCTGCTCGTAGCCGGGGGGTTTGTGCGGGCCCTTCCACTCGATGTGCCAGGGGGGCCGGCCCCTCAGGCCGTCGGCAGACCGGGCGAAGATGGCGCCGTTCTCCCAGGCGGTCTCGAACTCGCTGTGGTGGTCGCCGGCGGCCCAGGCCTGGTCCAGGCGGTCGAAGTGCTCGGCCTCGACGTTGAGGATGTGGCCAGGTCGGACGTCGAGAGCCTGCTTCAGGTCGCGGTGGCCGAGCATCGCCAGCCCGGTGACGATCTCGGTGATCTCGGTTCGGATGCTGGGCATTGTCAGCGGGTCGGGAGGTCAGCGGGTCGGCGGGTCGGCGCGTCGGCGGGGTCAGCGGGAACCGTCACGGAACAGCGGGGCGAACTGCAGTTGGGCTCCGATGAGATCGGCGGGGAGGTCGTTGCGGGAGTAGACGCTGTTGTTGGTGTAGACGTCGATGCCGGTCCCCGTGGCCCGGATCCAGCCGACCACGGCGTCGCCCCAACGCTCGTCGAGCAGCGAGGTGCGGATCTCGGCCGCCTGTCCGTCGAGCAGGGCGGGCTCGGTGCGGGCCACCACCTCCAGGGCCAGGACCCGGTGCAGGACGTCGATGTCGTCGGCGAGGTACACCGACGCCGGTTCGGTGTGGACCACGGCGGTGGCCACCGCAGCCATCAGGCGAGCCCGGCCTCGAAGGTCTCGATCTCGGCCTCGGTCCAGAACCCCACCATGGGCATGTCGCAACCCGACGCGTACGCGGCCAGCCGCCGGACCCCGCCCGCCTCGTCGAACATCTCGATGGCGTCGAACACCCCGTTCGGGCCCACCGCCCGCAGCGCCTTGTCGCCCTCGCTGTTGGCCTTGGGGAGGTTGGACGTGAGCACCAGCACCCGGCTGAGGTTGGTGGCGTCCTCCTGGGCCTTGAGCACGTGGACCCGCCCGAGCAGCTTCCAGAGGGTGTCGGTCCGCATGAGGCCCGGGCGGACGGTGGTGAAGGCTCCGGACACGTCCACGTAGTACTGGTGGCCCTCCTCGCACGCCACCAGGAAGTTGAACTGGAGGCCCAGCCGCGAGATCCTCGGCTTCTCGGAGACGATCTCGAAGCCGGCGTCGACCAGCACCTGCTCGGCGATGTCGGCGGCCTTCTTGCCGTCGCTGGTGGCCCGGGCCTGGAAGTGCTCGATGCGGTCCTCCGCCTCGTCGGGCAGGTGGATGGGGAGGCGCTGGTCGCCAGCGGACTCCACGAGCCGGATGCGGGGGCGGGCCCGCTCGCTCTCCAGCCGGGCCCGGGCGATCTCGGCGTACGCGGGGTCCAGGTCGAAGCCGATACCGCGCCGCTCGGTGCGCTCGGCGGCCACCAGGGTGGTGCCCGAGCCCATGAACGGGTCGAGCACCACGTCGCCCCGGTAGGTGTAGAGATCGATCAGGCGGCGGGGCAGCTCGAGCGGGAAGGGGGCCGGATGCTGGACCCGGCGGGCCGACTCCGGCGCGATCTTCCACACGTCCAGGGTGGCCTCCATGAAGTCGTCCGCGCTCAGGGTGCTCTCGTGGGGGTGACCCTGCTCCTGGCGCCCCTTGGGCTGGGCCCGGTCGAAGCGGCCCTTGCTGGCCACGATCACCCGCTCGGTGAGGTCTCGCAACACCGGATTGGTGGCCTTGCGGTAGGACCCCCAGGCCACCGAGCCCGTGGCCCCCTCGGCCTTCTGCCAGATGATCTCGCCACGCAGCAACATGCGCAGCCGGTTCTGGAGGATGTCGATGATGTCCGCCGACAGGCTCCGGTAGGGCTTGCGGCCCAGGTTGGCGACGTTCACGGCCATCCGTCCTCCGGGCTCGAGCACCTGCAGGCAGGCCCGGAAGACGTCGTGCAGCATCTCGAGGTACTCCAGGTAGGAGGTGGGCACCGACGGCGCCGAGTCCCGGGTGTCGGGGTCCCCGGTGACCGCCAGCTCGTACTCCTTGCCCACGAAGTACGGCGGCGAGGTGACCACCAGGGCCACGCTGTTGGCGGGCAGGATCTCGGCGATGCCGCGGCTGTCGCCCACCCGGACCGGTTCGGCCAGGATGTGCTCGGGGACGGCGACGATGGTGTCGTCCGCCGAGATCTCGGGCGGGGTGAACCGCTCGTAGAACGCGCTGGCGTCGTGGCTCTCGCGGCGGCCGGCGCCGAACGCGGCGGTGACGGTGCCCCGGCGGGGCTCGGGCTCGGCTGCCATGAGATCACCCTAACCAGCGGGTATGACAGCGGAGGGGGATGCGGCGGGGCCCCGTTCGAAACGGGCCGGCTGGCCCCCACCCGCGAGTGCGGTTCTGTCGCGCACCTGGCATCCTTGACTGTTACCGGTATCGGTGCCGGGAGAACCAGGAGTCCGAACGTGTTCAAGGCTGGCGATCGGGTCGTGTACCCCCACCACGGGGCGGCGATCATCGAGAAGAAGGAGACCAAGGAGGTCTTCGGCGAGAAGACGGAGTATCTCGTCCTGCGCATGGCCCACGGCGAGATGACCCTGTCGGTGCCGGTCGACAAGGCCGAGGAGGTCGGCATGCGCTGGCCCATCTCGGGCGAGGACGTCGAGGATCTCTTCGACGTGCTCCAGCGACGCGACGTGCGCGAGCCCGCCAACTGGAGCCGCCGGTTCAAGAACCACCAGGAGAAGCTCAAGAGCGGCGACGTCTACCAGGTGGCCGAGGTGGTCCGGAACCTGGCGCTGCGTGACCGCGACAAGGGCCTGTCCGCGGGCGAGAAAACGCTCTACAACAAGGCTCGCAACGTGCTCGTGTCCGAGCTCAGCTTCGCCCTCGACGTGAGCGAGGACGACGCCATGGACCGGGTCGACGCCGCCCTGGTCTAGCCCCGCTTCCGGTCGGTCAGCTCGACGCAGCCC
>JBFINV010000294.1:0-3118 GCA_041611015.1 Acidimicrobiales bacterium
CTGGCCGGCGCCGCCGCCGCAGCAGAGACCCGCACGGGAAGGGTCGGGTTCGTCGGCGGGTTCCAGTCATTCCGCAGTGAGCGCTCGCGCAACGGCTTCGAGCAGGGGGCCAGCTGGGGTGGGTCCGAGGTGGAGGTCGTGGCCACGTTCCTGGGACCGGTCGAGAATCCGGTCGTCGAGATCGAGGAGCGCGAGGACCTGGCGTACGAGCTCGCCGCTGCCATGTACGCCGACGGGGTGGACGTGATCTTCCACGACGCCGGCCGGGCGGGTGCCGGCGTCATCCGCGCGGCCCGAGAGTCGTCGGAGAGCGGATCGAAGGTGTGGACCATCGGGTCCGACGTCGACGAGTATCACACGTTGCCGCCGGCAGACCGCGCGGTGGTGCTGACGTCGACCGTCAAACGCTACGACGCCGCGGTGTCACTGGCGATCAGCTCGTTCCTCGAGGGTGACCTGGAGGCGGGCGACACCATGCTGGGCCTGGGGGCAGGGGGGGTCGAGCTGTCCCGGTCGGGCGGGCACCTGGGCGGCATCGATGGGCCACTGCGCAACCTCGAGGGCGATATCGAGATCGGGCATCTGTTGGTGTCCCCCAACGCCACCAGGCCGCCCGCGTGGCAACACCCGCCGGACGTGATCGTCCGTCTGAGCGTGACGCCCGACGGGTGCGCCATCGACGATGTCGTGGGCGCCGAGCTCGACGGGGGAACCGTACGCGCCCCACGCGGTCGAAGCATCGTGTTCGACCTGTCGAACCGCAGCGACGGTGTCGGCGGCCTGGCGGTTCGCTCCGTCGACCTGGAGATGACGCTGGCAGAGATCCAGGGCCAGGCCGAGGACGGTATCCCCGAGTCCTTCGGCGTCATCCACAACCTGACCCTCGTCGAACCCGGGGCCGCCACCAACGGCTCGGCCCGCATAGCCGGTCTTGCGGTCACGCCCAACTGCTTCCTCGGAGACCCGACGTTCCCGACAGCCACCTACGTCCCATTGATCGTGAGGCCGACATGACCCACCTCGACGCACCAGACACAACTCCGACCGCGACCGAATCCGCGCCGGATCCACCGCCCGCCGATCAGCGCCGCCGTGGAGGTCCCGTCCTCCTCCTCGCCGTGGTGTTCGCCGTGGCGGTGGTGATCGCTCTGCTCACCCTGGCAGGAGGCGACGACGGGCCCGACGGCCAGGTCGCCGAGGTGATGGCCCAGGGCGGGGGCGAGCCCAGCCTCGGCGACGCAACGCTGATACGCCGACCCGACGGCGTCTTCGCCGAGATCGACGCCGCAGCTCCGGCACCCAACACCTACGAGTACCCCACCGCGGACATGGTGCCGCCGTGGTCCGAGCCACATCCACCGATCAGCCCCGGCGCCAGCGACGCGCCCGAGGTCTTCACCGTGTGGCTCATTGCCTTCAACGACCCCTCGCAGTGCACAGACGGGGTCTGTGACGCCGACGACGTGCCGGCCGGGAGTGCGGCTCGAGCGGGCGTCTACCAGATCGACGGCCGGATCGTGACCGATGGCCAGTTCAGCTTTGCCGGTGGGGTCCGGCTGGGGCAGACCCCCATGGCCGGGCTGCCTCTCGAGGATCCGATGTCGGCTGAGGTCCACCTGGCGATCGCGCCCCACGGTCGCGCCCTCGACGGCCCCGACGGCTGGCTTCAGCTCAACTGGCCCGTCGGCAACCCCACCCTGTGGTGGTTCGCAGAGTTCCCTGTCGCTCGGGCCTGATCAGCGGGTCGACGTGACCAGGTCGACCACCCGGTCGGCCACGTCGCCCACCGCCACCAGCTCGGTCTCGCCGCTGGCCCGGGGGGTGAGCTCCACGTTGCCCTCGGCCAGGGCCTTGGGGCCCACGGCCACCCGATAGGGGATGCCGATCAGCTCGGCGTCGGCGAACTTGACCCCGGGGCGGGCGTCGCGGTCGTCGAGCAGCGCGTCGACGCCTGCAGCTCGCAGCGTGTCGTACAGCTCGGTGGCTCGGGCCACGCTCTCTTCGTCCTTGGATTGCACGATGGTGACGACCACCTCGTAGGGAGCCACCGAGGTGGGCCAGATGATGCCCCTCTCGTCGTGGTGGGTCTCGATGACGGTGGCGATGGCCCGGTCCACGCCGATCCCGTAGCTGCCCATCACCAGCGGCTGCTGCTTGCCGTCGGCATCCAGGACCTGGGCCCCGAAGGTCTCGGCGTACTTGCGGCCCAGCTTGAAGATGTGCCCGGCCTCGATGGACGCCACCACGTGGAGCGGCGCGCCGCAGTGGGGGCACGGTTCGCCTGCGGTCACCTCACGCAGGTCCACCCACTCGCTGACCTGGATGTCCCGGTCCATGTCCACGCCCCGGTAGTGCCAGTCGTCCTCGTTGGCTCCCGTCGCCAGGTCCCGGCGTCCCTTCAGGGCCGGGTCGGCCAGGATCCGCAGGTGGTCCACGCCGACCGCGCCCAGGCTCCCCGGCAGCGCGCCCAACGCATCGCGGGCCTCGTCCGCGGAGGCTGGCCGTACCGCGTTCGCCTGGGTGGCGTCGGCCAGCTTCTGCTCGTTGAGCTGGTGGTCGCCCCGCACCAGCGCCAGGGTGAGCTCGCCGTCGACCACGTACACCATGGTCTTGATCTGGTGGTCGGCCGGGGCGTGCTCTTCCAGGGCGGCGATGGTGCGGATGCCCGGCGTGGGGAACCGCTCCGGGGCGTCGAGGCCCGGCCCGTCCTCCACGGCCGGCAGCGCCGAGGTCGCCTTCTCGATGTTGGCGGCGTAATCACAGCTCGGGCACACCACCACGTCGTCCTCGCCGGCCTCGGCCCGGACCATGAACTCCACGCTGTCGGTGCCGCCCATGTTCCCCGACGACGCCTGCACGGGTACCACGTCGAGGTCCATGCGCTCGAAGATCGCCACGTAGGCCTGGTGCTGCAGATCGAAGGCGCGGTCCAGGCCGGCGTCGTCGAGGTCGAAGGAATAGGCGTCCTTCATGGTGAACTCCCGGACCCGCAGCAGCCCGCTCTTGGGCCTGGCCTCGTCCCGGTACTTGGTGTGGATCTGGTACCACATCTGGGGCAGCTGCTTGTAGGAGGTCAGCTCGCTGGCCACGGTGGCGAAGATCTCCTCGGCGGTGATGC
>JBFINV010000295.1:0-3104 GCA_041611015.1 Acidimicrobiales bacterium
GGCGGCGGTCCTCGAGGAGGTCACCGGCAAGTTGGTGTCGCTGCCCGGCCGCATCTTCCGGGCCGCCGTCACCCGGGTGGCGCCCGCGCCGGCCGCCGCTGCCGAGCCAAACGTGAGCGACCTCCGCTACGAGGTGATGTTCTTCCTCGAGGCCCCCGATGAGCGGATCGAGGAGTTCAAGGAAACCTGGACCCACATCGGTGACTCGATCGTGGTGGTGGGCGGGGACGGGATCTGGAACTGCCACATCCACTCCGACGACATCGGGGCCTCCATCGAGGCCGGTCTCGACGTGGGCCGCCCCAGGAACATCCGCGTCACAGACCTGCAGGAGCAGGTGGACCACGTCGAGGAGGTGGTCCTGCCCGGCGCCGAGGGCGACACCACGGTCACCATCACCAACCCAGAGCCGGCCACCACCGCGGTGGTCGCGGTCGCCGTGGGTCAGGGGGTGCAGCAGATCTTCGAGTCCCTCGGGGTGCACGCGGTCATCCGGGGCGGCCAGACCATGAACCCGTCGACCCGCCAGCTGGTGGCCGCGGTGGAGCAGGTCGACGCCGACCAGGTGGTGATCCTGCCCAACAACAAGAACATCGTCCCGGTGGCCGAGCAGGTCGACGCCGAGGTCGACAAGACCGTCCGGGTGGTGGCCACCCGAGGGATCGCCGAGGGGTTCGCCTCGTTGCTGGCCTACGACCCCGGCGCCGACGCCGAGACCAACCAGGCGGCAATGGCGGGCGCTGCCGAAGCGGTCGTGGCGGGTGAGGTGACCCGGGCGGTCCGCGAGGCCAGGACCGAGGCCGGCGATGTCCAGCCCGGCGACTGGATCGGGCTCGACCGCAGCGGGGTGCGGTCGGTCGGCGCCACCATCGCCGAGGCCGCCACCGGCCTGCTGGACGCCATCGTCGACGACGACCACGAGCTGGTCACCATCATCGCCGGCGCCGACACCACCGACTCCTCCGACGAAGCCATTGCCGCCTGGCTCGCCGAGCATCGACCCGGAGTGGAGGTCGAGACGCACCACGGCGGCCAGCCCATCTACCCGTACTACTTCGGCGTCGAGTAGGACCCGGCCCCCGGGACCCATGGCTCCAGCCGACGCCCCCCTGACCCTGGCGGATCTGGACCAGATCCCGGCGACCCGGCTCAAGGGGGTGGGGGCCAAGAAGGCTGCCAGCCTCGCCGAGGCCGGGATCGAGACCGTGCTCGACATGCTCACCCACTACCCGCGCCGCTACATCGACCGGACCCGCGAGGCCAGCATCGCCGGGCTGGAGGTGGGGGAGGAGGGGATGGTGCTGGTCCGCATCGAGGACGTCGCCAGCCGGCGGATGCGCAACCGGCGCACGCTGGTCAACGCCCGCGTGACCGACGGGACCGGCCGGATGACCCTCACGTTCTTCAACCAACCGTGGCGAGAGCGCCAGCTGCGCCCGGGGATGCAGGCGGTCGTGTTCGGCAAGATGGACCTCTACCGGGGCTCGCGGCAGATGACCAACCCGATCGTGGATCTCGTGGGTGACCGCACCGGGCGGATCGTGCCCGTCTACCCGCAGTCCGAGAAGGCCGGGGTGCACACCTGGGAACTGACGGCCTTCGCCGCCGATGCCCTGGCCAAGGCCGCCCCCCGGGGGTTCGCCGAGCCGATCCCCGCGGCGGTGAGGGAGCGCTTCGAGCTGGTCGGCCGAGCGGCGGCGTTCGCCGGCATCCACGCCCCCGAGACCATGGCCCAGGTGGCCGAGGCCCGGCGCCGGCTGGTGTTCGACGAGCTGTTGCGCCTCCAGCTGCTGTTGGTGCTGCGCAAGCGGGCCATCGAGGCCAGCACCAAGGGGGTGCAGCACGACACCTCGGGCACGCTCTTCGCCCGACTGGTGGACGAGCTGCCATTCGAGCTGACCGCGGCCCAGCAGCGGGCGGTGGCCGAGCTCCGGTCCGATCTCGAGGCCAGTGCCCCCATGCACCGGCTGCTGCAGGGCGACGTGGGTTCGGGCAAGACCCTGGTCGCCGTGTCGGCGCTGCTGACCGCGGTGGAGGGAGGGCACCAGGGAGCCCTGATGGCACCGACCGAGGTCCTCGCCGAGCAACACCACCTCGGGGTGCAGCAGTTCCTCGACGGCTTCACGGTGCCCGACCCGGCCACGCTGCTGGGCGAGCGGGAGCTGCGGGTGGCCCTGCTCACCAACCGGACCGGTGCCGCCGACCGCCGCCGCATCCTCGGCGAGCTGGCGACGGGCGGGATCGACATCGCCATCGGGACCCACGCCCTGATCCAGGAAGGGGTGGACTTCGCCAGCCTCGGGATGGTCGTCATCGACGAGCAGCACCGCTTCGGCGTGGACCAGCGGGCTGCGCTGCGGGACAAGGGCGAGGGCGCCATCCCCGACGTGCTGGTCATGACGGCCACGCCGATCCCCCGGACCGCGGCGATGACGGTCTACGGCGACCTCGACGTGTCGATCCTCGACGAGCTCCCGCCGGGGCGGACCCCGGTCCGGACCGAGTGGTGGCCCCACGAGGACGACGACGGTGCGGCAGGCGGCGAGGGCGGCACGGTGTGGGACCGGGTGCGCGAGGAGGTGACCGCCGGGCATCAGGCGTACGTGGTGTGCCCCATCATCGAGGAGTCCGACAAGCTCGAGGTGGCATCGGCTGAGGAGACCTACGACCGGCTGACGGCCACCGAGCTCGCCGAGCTCCGGGTGGGGCTGCTCCATGGGCGGCTGTCGCCCGCCGAGAAGGGCCAGGTGATGGCGCTGTTCCGAGATGGGGCCCTCGACGTGCTCGTCGCGACCACGGTGATCGAGGTGGGCGTCGATGTCCCCAACGCCACGGCGATGGTGGTGCTGGGCGCGGATCGCTTCGGCATCGCCCAGCTCCACCAGCTGCGAGGTCGGGTGGGGCGGGGGGCGGCCACGTCGTGGTGCTGGCTGGTGGGGGAGGCGCCCACGGGGGAGGCCCGGGAGCGGCTCGAGGCCCTGGTGCGGACCACCGACGGCTTCGAGCTGGCCGAGGTGGACCTCGACCTTCGGGGCGAGGGCACGATCATGGGCGACCGCCAGAAGGGCCGCAACGACCTCAAGCTGGCGTCGTTGCGGCGGGAC
>JBFINV010000296.1:0-3085 GCA_041611015.1 Acidimicrobiales bacterium
CGCCGCGGCCCACACCAACATGCAGACCATGGCCACCTACGACGTGCTCAACCCGGTGGATCTGCAGACCATCAAGGGCTTCGCCGAGATCCGGGAGTTCTCGCCCGAGATCATGTCCGCCTTCAAGGAGGAGACCGAGAACGTGCTCGACGGCATCGCTGCCGACGACGCCCGCTTCGGCGAGATCCTGGGGCCCTGGCGGGAGTTCCGCGACAGCATCGCCGAGTGGCACGGCCTGGCCGAGCGGTCCTACCTGGTCCAGCAGACCGCGGTCTGACCTCATCGGTTCCGTCCGACCCCTCCTCGTGGGGGGCCCATGCGCCGCCGGGTCCTGATCGAGTCGGTGCAGAAGCGGCTCCGCGCCGACGACGAGCTCCGTGAGGTGGCGTACATGTGGCACCGGCACCGCTGGACCCTGCCCTTCGCGATCCTGGCTGCCATCGGGGTCGCCGGCGTCGCCGCGCTGGTGGGCGTCGGGTCGTGGGGCTCGCTGGTCGCGGTGGGGCTCGCCGCGGCCGCGGTGGCGGCCACCGCCGCCACCGAGTACCGGGTCCTGGCGGCCACCCAGCGGGGCCTGGTGCTGCTGCGGGCCAGCCGGATCCGCCAGGTGGCCGTCGAGGTGCTCGAGCGCCTACCCGCCTCGACCCCGGTGACCCTGGTGGGCAACAACTTCGTGCTGACCGACTGGCTGGTGGGGGACCGGCGCTACACCGTCCCGAAGAGCTCGGAGTCCGCCATGACCCGCATCGCCACCGATCTGTGAGAAGAAGTTCGCCTCGTCCCGACGCATCCCACCGATCTGTGAGAAGAAATGCGGCGCCAACTTCTTCTCACAGATCCCGGGGATGGGTCCTGGTCGGACTCGGGGTCCTCGCCCTGGCCGGATGTGGGGGCGGTGGCGCGCCCACGGACCCCGCGGCTCGGGCGGTGCGCATCGAGACCACCGGGTGTGGCCACGCCTCGGCCACCTCGGGGTCCGGCGTGATCATGGAGCCCGGTCTCGTGCTGACTGCGGCGCACGTGGTCGCGGGAGCCGCCGGGGTCCAGGTGGTGGCCTCCGCCGGGACCTGGTCCGGCGAGATCGTCGTGCTCGACCGCACCCGGGACCTGGCCCTGCTCCGGGTGTCCGAGCTCACGGCCAGCCCGGTCGAGCTGACCCAGCTCGCTGGGGGTGACCGAGGTCAGGTGGTCGTGAACTCGTCACCCGGGGTGACGCCGGTGACCGTCACCCGTCGGGTCCAGATGACCGTCGACGAGGTCCGCGGCGCCGACCGGCACCGCCGCGGCGGCTACGAGCTCGATGCCCGCATCGATCGTGGGCACAGCGGCAGCGGGCTGTTCAGTGATGATCGGCTCGCCGGCATCGTCTTCGCGGTCCCGTCCGAGCGGGATGCCACCTTCGCGGTCCGGGCCGAGGAGATCGAGGCCGTCCTCGACCGCGCCGAGCGCTCCCATGCCTGCGATCCCGAGGAGTCGCTGGTCGTTCCAGCGACCAGCCCGTGAGCCTCGACCTGGTGGCGTTCCTGGTCGGGCTGGTGGTCCTGGTGTACGGGGCCGACCAGTTCGTGGTGGGCGCAGCCCGGCTCGCGGACCTGCTGGACATGCCCGAGGTGATCATCGGCGCGGTCCTCCTGGGCTTCGGCACCTCTGCGCCGGAGATGGTGGTGTCGGCGATCGCCGCGGCGGGTGACGACCGGGCCCTGGGGGTGGGCAACATCGTGGGCTCGAACGTGGCCAACCTCAGCCTGGTCCTGGGTACCGCGGCCCTGGTCACCACCATGAGCCTCACCGCCACCGTCCTGCGCCGGGAGATCCCGATGTCGCTGGTGGCCTCCATTCTGTTCGCCCTGGCGGTGGTGGACGGTGAGCTGAGCCGGCTCGAATCCGCAGCGCTCGCGTTCGGCCTGGTGGCGACGGTCGTGTACCTGGTGCGCGCTGGAGTCGCGGGCGAGGCCACGCCCGACGAGGACAACGTGCCCACGACCATGACTCGCGAGACCTCGCGGGTGGTGCTCGGTCTGGCGGGCACGGTGGTCGGGGCCCAGCTGGTGGTGACCGGAGCCACCGGCATCGCCGACACGGCCGGGGTGAGCAAGGGGTTCATCGGGTTCTCGCTGGTGGCGCTGGGCACCTCGCTGCCCGAGCTGGTGACCACCGCGGTCGGGGCCCGGCGCGGCGAGACCCAGCTGATCGTCGGCAACCTGTTCGGCTCCAACATCTTCAACGCCCTGGCCGTGGGCGGGGTCATGGGTCTGGTCGGCCCGGGTGAGATAGACGACGACCTGCTCACCGGGGTGGGCTTGGTGCTGATGCTCGCCGTTGGAGCGCTGGCCCTGGTGCTCGGCGCGTACGGCCGCTACGTCGGACCCCGTGACGGCGTAGTCCTGCTCGGAGCCTACGTGGTGTGCATGGTGGTGCTGGCGGTCGGCGGGACCGAAGTCGAGGAGGATGCGGCAGTGGCGCCGGCGCCGCCCTACTGCTGCCAGCCGGTGTCGGAGATGCCCCGCTTCTCGAAGAACAGGCAGCCCTCCGGGCAGGCGAACGGCGCCTCCTCGTTCACGCCCAGCCGGCAGCGCTGGACCGACTCACCCGAGCCGGTGGTGCGGCTCGAGTAGTGGCGGCAATCCTGGCGCACGGCCATGCGGGGCCCCGATCTCGCCGGTGGCTTCACCACTCAGCTTAGTGATGCCCGACCCTTCGGGCCGGCACCGCCACAGTTCACGAACACGAAACAGAGCCGTGATGGCCGGGAAACACCGGGCCCGAATGCTGGCCCCGACGGTTCGGCAACCGCCGCGCCCGAGGGAGGAGGCTGACGATGGAGTCCGGTGACATCGCGTGGATGCTCGTCTCGACGGCGCTGGTGGTGTTCATGGTGCCGGGGCTGGCGCTGTTCTACGGGGGCATGGATCGGTCGAAGAACGTCCTGAACATGCTCAACATGAACATGTACTGCATCGGGATCGTCCCGATCCTGTGGGTGCTGTTCACCTACTCGCTGGGCAACAGCCCAGACGTCGACGCTGCCGGGGAGACCGACAAGGGTGGGTTCTTCGGCGGTGAGCTCATCGGGAACTGGGATTTC
>JBFINV010000297.1:0-3074 GCA_041611015.1 Acidimicrobiales bacterium
AAGGTCCACGCCGACGACGTCGCGCGCATCCTGGGCTGGGGCAAGGAGATGATGCGTCATCCCGTGGAGCTCCTCGAGGGGGTTCGCGAGACCGTCGAGGCCCTGGCGCCCGACTACCAGCTGATCATCATCACCAAGGGCGACCTCCTCCACCAGGAGGCCAAGGTGGCCCAGTCGGGGCTCGCGGAGCTGGTCGACGCGGTCGAGGTGGTGTCCGAGAAGGACGCCGACACCTACCGCCGCGTGCTCGCCCGTCGTGAGGTCACCCCGGCCAGCTTCGTCATGGTGGGCAACAGCGTGCGCTCCGACGTGTTGCCGGTGGTGTCGCTCGGCGGGCACGGCGTCCACATCCCGTCCCACGTCACCTGGGCCTTCGAGTCCGAGCACGACGGCGATCCCGCAGCTCACGGCTACCACGTGGCCTCACACATCTCCGAGCTGCCGGCGCTCGTGGAACAGCTCTCAGGCACGGCCTCCCGGTGATCCCGCTACAAGCGGGGATGGGAACCGAAGCCGGCCCGCGAGCGTGTGTTCTCCGTGATCGCTGCCACGCTCTCGACTGGGGGGGCGCTTCGCGCCGCCCGGGTGGCCGTGGAGCCTGACAGGACGTTCGAGAGCTTCTATCGCGCCGAGGGCGAGGAGCTGTTCCGGGCCCTCACCGTGGCCATCGGCGACGCGGACCTCGCGAGGGAGGCCACCGACGAGGGCTTCGTCCGCGCCTTCCAGCACTGGCGGAAGGTGAGCCGGTACGACAACCCGGCAGGTTGGGTCTACCGGGTGGGCCTCAACTGGGCCCGGAGCCGGCTGCGCAAGACCCGGCGCGAGGTGGTCACCCACGAGGTGCACGACAGCTCGGTCAGCTGGTCGAGCGACCCGGCGTTGCTCGAGGCCATCGGGCAGCTGCCCATCGAGTTCCGCTCCGTGGTCGTGCTCCGGTACCTGCTGCAGTGGTCGACCGCCGAGGTCGCAGAGGCCATGGACCTCCCGCCGGGAACGGTGAAGAGCCGCCTGTCCCGGGCGTTGAACCAGCTCCGGTCGGCCCTGGAGGCCGGCTGATGGATCCCGAGCTCGAGTCGCGCCTCCGTGAAGGGCTGGGCCGCCACGCACGCGGGCTTCCCCGGTACGAGGGTCGGCTGAGCGCGGTTCGCCGCCGCGGCCGGTCGCGGCGGTGGGCAGTACGTACCGCGGGCGCAGTCGGTGCCGTGGCCGTGGCCGGCGCGGTGGCCATCGCCCTGGACCGCGACGACGGCGGCGTGACCATCACCACCAGCGACGGCGGCGCGGAGCAGGAGGTGGTGGGCGTCGAGCCCACGCCAACCGCCACACCGGCACCGACCCCCACGCCCGCCGTCGCCCTGGCGGGCCCCGAGACCGACGCAGCGCACGCCGCAGAGGACCGCGTGGCTCTGCTGGTGGCCACCGGATGGGGCTCGGGACTCGTCGACGGTGAGGGCGAGCTCTACGCCGCGCTGGTCTGCTGCGAGGAGGCCGACCTGGCCTGGTACGACCAGGATCCAGCCGAGGCGGCCGCCGGGGCGGTACGGGTGCTGGACGATCTCCGGGGTGGGCTGGTGAGCGCCAGCGCCAACGCCCTCTACTGGCTGCCGGCCGAGCGCCTGGCCAGCGGGGCCGAGCCGCTCGCAGCTGCGGTCCGGGACCCGCTCGACGAGGGCGAGGACGGCGAGAACGGCGAGGACGGCGAGAAAGCGCAGCTGGCCCGGCTCGGCCTGTGGGACGTGATCGAGCTGGACGACACCGTCAAGGTCCTCTACTCGATGGAGAAGACCAGCACCGACGCCAGCGAAGGCACCTCGATGCTGGTCGAGCATCGTCTGCCGTCGGGGGAGACCGAGGTCCTGGAACGGGTCGACTGGTCCGACGGCGCGGACCCCGGGGTGGTCTGGGTGGGCGCGGCGTGGCTGCCCGAGGGCGGCTGGATGTCGCTGAAGTCCGATCCCGAGCGGTCCTGCGAGTGGATCGAGTTCGCGGGCGCCGGCGCCGAGCTGTACAAGAACCCGTACGTCCGACCGGCGGGCGACGGCTGCCCCAACCCGTCGATGATCGGCGCCACCATGAACGAGGATGGCACGGTGGTGGTGAGCGAGCGCTACCTGTTCCCCGAGCCGGTGCTCGGGGTCTTCGACCGGACCGGCAACCGCCTCCAGGACATCCCGCTGCAGCCCACCGAGCCCGGCCAGGGCCACTGGTCCGAGCTCGACGTGGTCGGGAGCAACGTCCTGATCAGCCGGGGCGACGGCATGGATCCCGCCCGCTGGCCCGACCTCGACGAGACCTACGCCATCGACATCGAGACCGCCGCAGCCCGGCCGGTTCCCTACTGGGGCGCACCCAGCTTCGCCCGCAGCGATATCGACGTGGCCAGGTTCGCTCCGCTCGAGCCCAGCAGCGCCCTGTGGTTCGGGACAGCGACCCCCGAGGCCGATGCCACCCCCGACCCCGATGCCACCCCCGACCCCGACGTGACGCCGGGGCCCGAGGTCACGCCCACCGACGAGCCCACGCCACCGCCGACGCCGGTGGCCACTGTCCAGGTCCCGCCCGACTCCCGCACCGCCACCGGACGGCTCGCCAACGTCCTGTCACCGGGGGCCATGGCGGGCGACGACGGCTGTTTGGGACGGGTCTGCATCGGCATGCCCATCGAGGTGGCGCTCGAAGCCGCCGGTGCCGCCTACGGCCCCGAGGATTCCGACAGCCCCGAGGCCGAGCTGGAGGGCAGCCCGCCCCCGCCCGGCGACCACGTGTTCATCACCGACGCGGAGCGGGTCACCATCGGCGATGCCGATGGGGCCGTGGGTGAGATCAGCAGCTTCCCGGACCGCGGCACCCGGTCGCGGCCGCTGGGCCGGCTGCGCATCGGCCAGGTGCTGGCCACACTGGGGCCGCCCGCTGCGGTCTTCGTCGGCGATGGTGAGGGCATCCGGGTGCTCTGGCTGCTGTACGACACCGAGGCCGCCTTCGTGGGCTACGGGTTCGTCGAGCCCTTCGGCGACGACATGTCTCTGCGCGACGAGGCCGACGACACCGTTCCGCCCGACTACGACGACCTGCCG
>JBFINV010000298.1:0-3067 GCA_041611015.1 Acidimicrobiales bacterium
CATTCAATAGGCGCAGTCGTTGATCTGCCCTGTTTTCAGCCGCATCAGCTCGTGGATGTGGGGCTCGACCGAGCCCATGCCGAAGAACGAGGCGAACACCGGGACGATCGCCTTGAGCAGCTCGGGGTTGCGGCCGATCACGCCGAACATGGCCGCGTCGGCCCACCAGCCGTCTCGACCCTCCTGCAGGATCTGGTTGACGTCGGGGTCGGGGCTCTCGCCCGGCTTCAACGGTTCGATTCTGGATGCCATGTGTGGGTCCCCCCATGGACGACGGCGGTGCCCCTGTTTTCTAGCGCACGCACCAAAACCCCCGCAACGGGTCGGTCCTGGCCCGATCGCCTAGGGTCCAGCCGATGCTGAGGGGGAGGCCCGAGTCCTGGCAGGAGTGGGTGCCGGCTCTGGACCGGGTCCGGTCTCTGCGCCAGGCGACCGCGCGCGACCTGCTCGCCGACGTGGTGGCCGGGGTGGCGGTCGCGGCGCTGCTCGTGCCCCAGGGGCTGGCCTACGCCGAGCTCGCAGGGGTTCCCGCGGTCACCGGGCTGTACACCACCGTGCTGGCGCTGCTCGCTTACGCGATGTTCGGGCCCTCCCGCATCCTCATGCTCGGGCCGGACTCGTCGCTCGCGCCCCTCATCGCCGCGGCGATCGTGCTCGTGGGCGCCGACGACGATCCCGCCGAGGCGGTGGCCACGGCAGGGATGCTGGCGCTGTTGGCTGGGGCTCTCTGCATGCTGGCGGGCGCAGCCCGGCTGGGGGCCATCGCCGAGCTGTTGTCGCGGCCGGTCCGGGTGGGCTACCTGAACGGGCTGGCGCTGGTGATGATCGTGAGCCAGCTGCCGAAGCTGCTGGGGTTCTCCGTCGACGGGGAGACCACCCTCGACGTGTTCATCGACTTCGTCCAGGGTCTCGCCGACGGCCTCGGCGACGTGACCGCGCTCGTCGTCGGCCTGGCCTGTCTCCTGGCGATCA
The DNA here is from genome assembly GCA_041611015.1 of Acidimicrobiales bacterium. Taxonomy (GTDB): domain Bacteria; phylum Actinomycetota; class Acidimicrobiia; order Acidimicrobiales; family UBA8592; genus JBFINV01. Next base: position 973 of record JBFINV010000298.1, read on the forward strand.
TCGGCCTGGCGATGACCTCGCCCCGGGTCCCGGGCGTGCTGCTGGCCATGGCCGGCGCCGCGCTGGCGGTGGCGCTGTTCGACCTCGACGAGCGCGGCGTGCCCGTCGTCGGTGAGATCCCCGAGGGGTTTCCCGCGCCGGACTGGCCCGGTGTGGCGCTCGCAGACATGCCGGAGCTGTTCGTGGCTGCGGCCGGCCTGGCCCTGCTCACGCTCAGCGACACCACCGCGCTGTCACGAGGCTTCGGGGCCAGGGCCGGGGCCCACGCCGACCCGGACCAGGAGATGGTGGCCCTGGGCGCCGCCAACGTGGCCGCCGGGTTCTTCCAGGGTTTCCCCGTCAGCGCCAGCACCACCCGGACCTCGGTTGCCGAGGCCAGCGGCGGCCGGAGCCAGCTGCTCGGCGTGGTGGGCGCTGGCCTGGTGGTCGTGTTCCTGGTGATCGGGGGTGGCCTGGTCTCGGACCTCCCGTCGACCGCGCTGGCGGCGGTGGTGATCGCCGCAGGCCTGAACCTGCTCGACCTGGCCTCGGTGCGCTGGCTGGCCCAGGTGCGCCGGACCGAGTTCCTGCTGTCGGTGCTGACGACCGTGAGCGTGGTCGTCATCGGGGTCCTCGAGGGGATCCTGGTCGCCACCGCGCTCTCGATCGGGAACTTCGTGTGGCGGATGTGGCGCCCCTACGACGCGGTGCTCGGCCGCGTCGACCAGCGCAAGGGCTACCACGACACCGACCGGAACCCGGAGGCCGAGCAGATCCCGGGGCTGTTGTTGTTCCGCTTCGACGCCCCCATCTTCTTCGCCAATGCCGACCACTTCGCTCGCCGGCTGTTCACCGAGATCGAGCGGGCGCCCACCCCGGTCCGCGAGGTGGTGCTGGCCGCCGAGCCCATCACCGACATCGACACCACCGGCGCCGAGGTGCTGGGCCGGGTGCTCGACGAGCTGGAGCGGCGGGGGATCGAGCTCACCTTCGCCGAGCTCAAGGGCCCGGTGCGGGACCGGTTGCGCCGCTATGGCCTCTACGACGTGGTGGGCGACGCCCACTTCCTGCCCACCCTGGGCACCGCCATCGACTTCTACCTGCAGCGCACCGGCGTCGACTGGATCGACTGGACCGAGAGGTAGGAATCTGTGAGAACAAATTGCCGCGCAATTTGTTCTCACAGATTCCTACGGTGGCGAGTCAGTAGCTCCTCGGGAGGCCCAGGACCTTGGTGGAGACGTAGTTGAGCACCATCTCCTGGCTCACCGGGGCGATCCGCATGAGGCGAGCCTCGCGCCAGTAGCGCTCCACGTCGTACTCCTTCGCATAGCCGAAACCGCCGTGGGTCTGCAGTGCTCGGTCGGCGCAGTCGAACGCCGCCTCCGCCGCGAGGTACTTGGCCAGGTTGGCCTCCTCGCCACAGGGCAGGCCGGCGTCGTACCGCGACGACGCCAGCCGGATCATCTGCTCGGCGGCCCGCAACCGGGCGTGGCTGTCCGCCAGCGGAAAGGCCAGCCCCTGGTTCTGGCCGATCGGACGGTCGAAGACGATGCGTTCCTTGGCGTAGCCGACCGCCCGCGCCAGGGCCACCCGGCCGATGCCGAGGGCCTCGGCGGCGATGAGGATGCGCTCGGGGTTGAGCCCGTCGAGCAGGTAGCGGAAGCCCTCGCCCTCCTGGCCCACCCGCCGGCTGACCGGCACCCGGAGCCCGTCGTAGCGCACCTCGCAGGACTCCACCGCGTTGCGTCCGAGCTTGGGAATGGGGGTGATCTGCACCGCCGGATCTCGCAGGTCCGCGAGCAGCAACGTCATGCCCTGGGTCGGGCTCTCGCAGCGCTCCCGGGGCGTGGTTCGCACCAGCAGCAGGCAGATGTCGCAGTGGGTGGCCTTGCTGGTCCACACCTTGGCTCCCCGCACGACGTACTCGTCGCCGTCGCGCTCGGCGCGGGTGGCGATGGCGGTGGTGTCGGTGCCGGCGTCGGCCTCGGTCACCCCGAACGCGGCGTGGAGCGAGCCGGCCGCGATCCGGGGCAGGGTCTGCGCCACCAGCTCGGGAGAGCCGTATTTGCGGACCGGCTCCATACCGAAGATCGACAGGTGGATCGCCGAGCAG
>JBFINV010000299.1:0-3031 GCA_041611015.1 Acidimicrobiales bacterium
GACCGGGCCGAGCAGATGGGCTGTGACATCGCGGTGTTCCCCGAGCTCGCGGTGTCCGGCTACCCGCCCGAGGACCTGATCCTCAAGTCGGCCTTCGTCGACGACGTCCAGGCCGCGCTGGGCCGGGTGGCTGCGGCGTCGGGTGACTGCGTGGCCATCGTCGGCTTCGTCGACGGCGAGGAAGCGGTCGCCGACCCGTCCAGCCGGGCCTTCAACGCCGCGGCGATCTGTGCTCGGGGTCGGGTCCACGGCGTCTACCACAAGCGAGCTCTGCCCGACTACGGGGTCTTCGACGAGGAGCGCTACTTCGAGCCCGGCTCCCACGCCCTCGACCTCTACGAGATCAACGGAGTGACGGTGGGGGTCTCGATCTGCGAGGACCTGTGGATCCCCGGTGGTCCCACCGCCGAGCTGGCCCGAGGCGGGGCCCAGGTCATCGTCAACATCAACGCCTCGCCCTACGAGCAGGGCAAGCTGGCGGTCCGGGAGGCGGTGCTGCGCAGCCGGATCGAGGAGTCCGGCGTCCCCATCGTCTACGTCAACCAGGTGGGGGGTCAGGACGAGCTGGTCTTCGACGGCGGTTCGATGGCCCTCGACGCCGGCGGCGAGGTGGTGGCCCGGGCCGAGCAGTTCGTCGAGACGGTCGCGGTCTTCGACATCGAGACCATCCAGCACCGCCGCGGCGACGTGTACCCCGTCGAGGTGGTCACCGAGTCCCACGCCAGCCGGGCGCCGATCGAGAACCCGCTGGTACCCCCGCTCGAGCCCCTCGCCGAGCTCTGGGAGGCGCTCGTGGTCGGGACCCGCGACTACGTGCACAAGAACGGCTTCACCGACATCTGCCTGGGCCTGTCCGGGGGAATCGACAGCTCGCTGGTGGCGGTGGTCGCGGCCGACGCCCTGGGCCCCGAGCACGTCCACACCGTGGCCATGCCGTCGCGATACTCGAGCGAGGGGTCCCTCATCGACGCCGCGAAGGTGGCCGCGAACCTGGGGTGCGAGCACCGGGTCATACCCATCGAGCCGGCGCACCAGGCGCTGCTCGACATGCTGGCGCCCTCGTTCGAGGGCTGGGACGCCGACGTCACCGAGGAGAACCTCCAGTCCCGCATCCGGGGCGTCGTGCTCATGGCGCTGGCCAACAAGTTCGGGTGGCTGGTGCTCACGACCGGCAACAAGAGCGAGACCGCGGTGGGCTACTCCACCCTCTACGGCGACACCGCGGGGGCCTTCGCGGTGATCAAGGACGTCTGGAAGCTCACCGTCTACGAGCTGGCCCGCTGGCGCAACGAGAGCTCGGCCACCGAGGTCATCCCCACCAGCGTGCTGACCAAGGCTCCCTCGGCCGAGCTCCGCCCGGGCCAGCGCGACGACCAGAGCCTGCCCCCCTACGACGTTCTCGACCCGGTTCTGATCGAGCTGGTCGAGCGGGACCGCACTGCCGCAGAGCTCATCGCCGACGGCCGGGACCCGGCCCTGGTCCAGCGGATCGCCCGGTTGATCGACATCGCCGAGTACAAGCGCCGCCAGAACCCCCTCGGGCCCAAGGTCTCCGTCAAGGCCTTCGGTCGCGACCGGCGCATCCCCGTCACCAACCACTACCGGGGTGGACCCGGGCCCACATGACCACCATCGACGCTGCCATCCGCCGCTTGGGTGGCCTGACCTGGATCTCGGGCGAGCTGTTCGCGCTCGAAGGTCGCTGGGCCGGCGAGGTGGACGACCCTGCCGCCGCAGTGCACCTGGCGACCCACAGTCGTCACCACGGTTGGCACCGGACGCTGTGGGTGGACGCCCTGCCCGACTCGCCCGCGCTCGACGCCACCAGCCACATCGGGCCCCCGACCCCAGGGTGGGAGGCGGCGGTCGCCTGCCTCGCCGAGCCCCTGGTCGACGAGGAGGCCGACAGCGTCGACGGGGCGGCCGAGGCCGGCGGTGCGCTGTCCGACGCACACCGGCTGGCGGCGCTCTACCGGGGGCTGGTCCCCCGGCTGGCCGATCTGCTCGCGATGTTCGCTGCCGAGCTCGACGGACCGGGCGACGGGGAGATGGCCCGGATCGTGGGCCTCGCGACCCATGACGTGACTGCCGATCTCCGGGGCGGCCATGCCCTGCTCGCGGCCGCCCTCGATGACCTCGAGGCCATCAGGGCTGCCGCGGTGACCACGAAGATGCTTGACCAGTCTTTTCGGACTTGGTAGTTGAGAACCATCGGGAACTCGCGTGGTAGCAAGGCGCGTCTCTCAACGGGGTGGGACGGCGCTGAAAGACGTAGTGGACCAGCGAGTCCCTCGGTATGGTGCTTTTTCACCGACCGCGGACCCGATGGGTCCGAGTGCCTCGCAGACCGGGAAGGGTGACAGGTGCCCAAAGAGCGTGTCGAACGGGACGAGGAAGATCTCGTCCGCCTGTATCTCACCGACATCGGCCAGTACCCCCTGCTCACCAAGGACGACGAGGTCCGCCTGGCCCAGCTGATCGAGGCCGGCACCGAGGCCCGCCAGGAGCTCGAGGCCCTCGAGGCCCCCAGCGTGGCCCGCAAGCGGGAGCTGCGCCGGGCCGCCCGCCAGGGTGAGGACGCCGAGCGCACCTTCGTGCAGTCGAACCTGCGCCTGGTGGTCTCCATCGCCAAGAAGTACGTGGGCCGCGGCATGTCGATGCTCGACCTCATCCAGGAGGGGAACCTGGGGCTGATGCGGGCGGTGGAGAAGTTCGACTACCGCAAGGGCTTCAAGTTCTCGACCTACGCCACCTGGTGGATCCGCCAGGCCATCACCCGAGGCATCGCCAACACCGGTCGCACCATCCGCCTGCCGGTCCACGCCGGCGACACCCTGGCCCGACTCCAGAAGGCCCGGGCCCGCCTCGAGCTCAAGCTGGGCCGCCCGGCCACGCTGGGCGAGCTGGCTGCCGAGGTCGAGATGCCCGAGGACAAGGTCACCGAGGCCCTTCGCTTCGCGGCAGAGCCCCTCAGCCTCTCCGAGCCCCTGCGCGAGGACGGCGACGCCGAGCTCGGCGACGTGGTCGAGGA
>JBFINV010000300.1:0-3022 GCA_041611015.1 Acidimicrobiales bacterium
ACGGTCGGCGAAGACGGGCCCGTGTTGGCCAGCAGATGCAAGTTGTCGGTGTGCTCGTCAGGGCCCGTCGAGCCCGGACCGGAGTGATCGCCCTCCGGGAAATCCGGGTCGTGGGCGCCCGCGGTCGCCGGCACCAGCACCGACAGGCACAACCCCAGGATCGAAACGGCTACGAGAAGTCTCTTCACGAAATGAACCTCCGTTGGTTGCCGGCACGCGCCGACGTTCGCTTCGTCGCCGGCGTCGCCGACGCATCGCTTCTCGATCGCCCTGCCCCGTCCTCGGCCCCCCTTTCCTCCTCGCCCAGCGGCAGGGGACCTTCGAACCGCGCACCTTAACCACATCGGCGGCTGCCCGCCAACCGGCCTCAGAGCCGGGGCGTCACCTCGGCGCCAGGAACCTCGGGCTCGTCGTCGGTCATCTCTGCAGGGAAGCCGGGCGCCAGGACCGGGCTGCCCGTGGCTTCCTCCAGGCGGCGGATCACGTTTGGCGACCACTCCCGGTCGCCGTAGCGGGCCCGGGCATCGTTGAATATGTCGAGCAGCAGCGGCGAGAGCTCGAGCTTCACGCCAGCCCGGTCGGCGACCGCCTGGAAGAGCGACAGGTCCTTGACCACCAGGTCCATGGTGAAGTTTATGTTGCGGCTTCCGTTGAGGATGACCTGGCTCTCGGTCTCGTGGACGAACGAGTTGCCCGACGAGATCCGGATGGCCTCGTAGGTGGTGCTCAGGTCCATCCCGGCCTGCTGGGCGGTGACCAGGGCCTCCGCGAGGGACACCAGGTTGGCGCTCGCCAGGTAGTTGGTGAGCACCTTCAGAACCGAAGCCGAGCCCAGGGGCCCGGTGTGCAGGATCTGGCGACCCATGGCGGACAAGACGGGGAGGAAGCGCTCGAAGGTGGCCCGCTCGCAGCCGGCGAAGATCGAGATGTTGCCGGTGGCGGCCCGGTGGCAGCCGCCCGACACCGGGCAGTCCACCGGTTCCCCGCCCCGAGCCTGCACCAGGGCGCCGAGCCGGCGGACCTCGGCCTCGTCGGTGGTGCTCATCTCGGCCCAGATGGTCCCTGGCGCCAGCCCGCCGAGCACGCCGTCGTCGTCCTCCATCACCGCCGCACACACCGCCGGGCTGGGCAGGCAGGTGATGACCGCCTCGGCCCCCTCGGCCAGCTCCCGGGGGGAATCGGCTGCCGTTGCGCCTGCGGCGACGAGTCGCTCCACAGCCGCCGGGTCGAGGTCCCGGACCGTCACGTCGAACCCGTTGCGCACCAGGCTGCCGGCCAGCTTCGAGCCCACGTTGCCCAGCCCGATGAACCCGATCCGCATGTCTCGCTCCCCGTCGCGGTGACCTGCCCGTTGTGACCGGAGGGTAGCCTCGGCTCATGGCCGAGTACCGAGCCCCCACCGAGGACATGACCTTCGCCCTCCAGGAGGTCGTCGGCGTCGGCGACCTCGCCAAGCTGCCGGCCTTCGCCGACGTGGGTCTGGAAGCAGTGCCGGACCTGCTCGAGGAGGCGGCCCGCTTCTTCGCCGAGGTGGTCTCGCCCACCAACCGGGTCGGCGACCTGACCGGCGCGGTGCGCAACGATGACGGCTCGGTCACCCTCCCCGAGCCGTTCCGGGGGGCCTACGAGCAGTACGTGGCCGCCGGGTGGGGCGGGATGAGCTTCGACCCCGAGTACGGCGGCGGCGGGTTCCCGTGGGTGGTGGGGATCGCGGTGTCGGAGATGATGAGCGCGGCCAACATGGCTCTGTCGCTCAACCCGCTGCTGACCCAGGGCTCGATCCACGCGTTGAGCGCGCACGGCGACGACGAGCAGAAGGCCACCTGGCTGCCCAACCTGATCAGCGGGGAGTGGTCCGGGACCATGAACCTCACCGAGCCCCAGGCCGGCTCCGACGTGGGTGCCCTGACCACCCGGGCCGAGCGCCAGGACGACGGCACCTACCGCATCTTCGGCCAGAAGATCTTCATCACCTGGGGCGAGCACGACATCACCGACAACATCGTCCACCTGGTCCTGGCCCGGACCCCGGGCGCGCCCCCCGGCACCCGGGGCATCAGCCTGTTCATCGTGCCCAAGTTCCTGCTGAACCCGGACGGCACCCCCGGTGAGCGCAACGACGTCCACTGCGTGTCGATCGAGCACAAGCTCGGCATCCACGCCTCACCCACCTGTGTGCTCCAGTTCGGCGAGAACGAGGGTGCGGTCGGCTACCTCATCGGCGAGGAGAACGCCGGGATGCGCTACATGTTCACGATGATGAACCAGGCCCGGCTGGCCGTGGGTCTGGAAGGGGTGGCCCTCGCAGATCGGGCGTACCAGGCGGCGCTGGAGTACGCCACCGAGCGCCGGCAGGGCACCCGCCCCGACACCCCCCCGGGCGAGTCCGCAGTCATCGTCGAGCACCCCGACGTGCGCCGGATGCTGATGACGATGAAGGCCTACATCGAGGCCATGCGCTGCCTGGTGTACCTCAACGCCCTGTCCGTCGACATCGCCCACCACCACCCCGACGAGGACGAGCGCCGCCGGGGGGCGGAGCGCACGGACTTGCTCACCCCGCTGTCCAAGGCCTGGTGCACCGACCTGGGCAACGAGCTGACGAGCCTGGCGGTGCAGGTCCACGGGGGCATGGGCTTCATCGAGGAGACCGGGGTGGCCCAGCACTACCGCGACATCCGCATCGCCGCGATCTACGAGGGGACCAACGGCATCCAGGCCATGGACCTGGTCGGGCGCAAGCTCCCCATGCGTGACGGCGAGGTGGTGGCCGAGCTCGTCGGCGAGATCGGCGAGACCGTGGCCAGCCTGACCCATGCCGGCCTGACCGAGCTGGCCGATCGTCTGGAGGCCGCCGCCGCCGATCTCCAGGCCGCGAGCCGCTGGATCCTCGAGAAGGGCGCCGGCGGCAGCGACGATGGTCTGGCCGCGGCCACGCCGTACCTCCGAATGTTCGGCACCGTGGTCGGAGGGTGGTTGTTGGGCCGATCGGCGCTGGCCGCCACCCGCCTGCTGGCCGACG
>JBFINV010000301.1:0-2981 GCA_041611015.1 Acidimicrobiales bacterium
AAGTCCTGGGAGAAGAGGAACACCTTGCGGCCGTCGACGGTGCCCCAGCCGGTGACCACGCCGTCGGTGTAGGGCCGGCTCTCGAGCCCGGCCTCGTGGGCTCGGTGACGGGCCAGCATGTCGAGCTCGTGGAACGAGCCCGGGTCCAGCAGGTAGTCGATCCGCTCCCGGGCCAGCAGCTTGCCCTTGTCGTGCTGGCGCTGAACCGCTCGTTCGGGACCGGCGTGGAGGGCTTCTCGGCGGCGGCGCTCGAGCTCGGCGAGGCGTTCGCTCATGGTGTGCTCTGGCATGGTCGCGTCACAGTACCCGAACCGGTCCGCGCGTCGTCCAGGGCCGAAACGCGAAATTGAGCGGCGCCAGGAGCCCGGAGTTGGGAGACTCCGGGGATGCGGATCGAGATCCTTCCCCTGGAGCCCGACACCACCGGCCCGCTCTTCGACGGCACCCTCGAGGTTTGGCACCGGGTCGTGGCCGAACGGGACCCGGTCATGGAACCCGATCCCGCCGAAGAGCTGCGGTCCATGCTGCGGGGCAGCGAGATCTTCGCCAAGATGGCCCGGGTGGCCACCGTGGACGGGGTGCCGGCGGGGCTGGCCCGGATCTGGATCCATCACATCGAAGGCAACCTCGACAAGGGCGAGGTCGAGATCGAGGTGGACCCGCGGCACCGGCGCCAGGGCGTGGGCACCGCGCTGCTGGGTTCGGCGCTCGACGTGTGCGACGAGCACGACCGGGTGAACCTGCTCGCCATGAACGTACACAGCGAGCCCACCCGAGCGTTCTGGGATTGCTACGGGGCCGACCTGGGCCAGATCGAGCGGATCAGCCGGCTCTGGATGGCCGACACCGACCCGGACCTGATGCGGGCCTGGGTCGAGGCTCGCCAGGATCGGGCTGCCGACTACGAGCTGGTGCACTGGCGGGGCCCGACACCCGAACACCTGGTACCCACGGTGGCGGTACTGCGCACCGCCATGAACACCGCACCCCGCGACGACCTGGATCTGGGCGACGACATCTGGACCGACCAGGACGTACGGGCCCTGAGCGATTACCACGAGCTGCGGCAGCAGGACCCGTGGTACTCGATCGTCCTGGCCCCCGACGGGTCGCCCGCCGGCCTCACCACCGTGGTGATCGGCCGGCACACGCCCAAGCTGGGCCACCAGGGCGACACGGTGGTGCTGCCCGAGCACCGCAACCGCGGGTTGGGCCGCTGGCTCAAGGCCGACATGTGGTTGCGCCTCAGCGAGGGCGCGCCGGCGCTCGTCGCCATCGACACCGGCAACGCCGAGAGCAACGACCCCATGCTGGCAATCAACGTGGCCATGGGTTTCCGTCCCCTCACGGAGTGGGGGGTGTGGCAGGCCGATGTGGCTCGTCTCCGCCGAGGCTTGGAGGCCCACCGGGCGCCGGTGCGAGGGTGACGTCAGCGGACGGTCGCGAAGAAGGCCCGCACGTCCTCGACGAAGAGCGCCGGCTGCTCCCATGCGGCGAAGTGGCCGCCGCGCGGCATCTTGGCCCAATGCGTGAGGTTGAACCGGTCCTCGCACCACTTGCGGGGTGAGGGGATCACCTCGCCGGGGAACGCCGCCACCCCGGTGGGCAGCTCCACCGGATCGCCCTCGGCGGCCCGGCCGAAGCTCTCCCAGTAGAGCCTGGCGGATGAGGCCGCCGACCCCGTCAACCAGTAGAGCATCACGTTGTCGAGCATCTCGTCCCGGGTCAGGGCATTCTCCGGGTGGCCGTTGCAGTCGGTCCAGCTCCAGTACTTCTCGACGATCCAGGCCAGCTGCCCCACGGGCGAGTCGACCAGCCCGTAGCCGAGCGTCTGGGGCCGGGTGCGCTGCTGCTTGGAGTAGCCCGAGTCCTGCTGCTGGTAGTAGGCCAGCCGGTCCAGCGCAGTCCGGTCGTCATCATCGGGTGCCTCGAGGGCCCCTGGCGGAGGGCGCCCGATCGGCATGTTGAGGTGGATGGCCACGCAGTGTCCCCGCTTGCGCCCGATGTGGGTGGTCACGACCGAGCCCCAGTCGCCGCCCTGGGCGCCGTAGCGCTCGTACCCGAGGCGCACCATCAGCTGCTCCCAGGCCTCGGCGATGCGCTCGACCCCCCAGCCGGGCTCGGTCGGCTTGCCCGAGAAGCCGTAGCCGGGCAGCGACGGGCAAACCACGTGGAAGGCGTCGGCGGCGTCCCCGCCGTGCGCTGTGGGGTCGGTCAGGGGACCGATGATCTTCACGAATTCCACGATCGACCCCGGCCAGCCGTGGGTGATCAGCAGCGGGAAGGCGTCGTCGTGGGGCGAGCACTGGTGGACGAAGTGGATGTCGAGGCCGTCGATCTCGGTCAGGTGGTGGTCGAAGCCATTGAGCCGGGCCTCGCAGGCCCGCCAGTCGTACTGGCCGGCCCAGTAGTCGGCCAGCTCCCGGGTGTAGGCGAGGGGGACGCCCTGGCTCCAGTCGTCGACGGTCTCGGCCTCCGGCCAGCGGGTGTCGGTGATCCGCCGCCGCAGGTCGGCGAGGGCGTCGTCGGGGACGTCGATCGTGAAGGGACGGATCTCGGTCACCGCCTCAGCTCACCACATCGCCCAGACCTGCGCCTCTGCCATGCTGATGGACATGGATCTGCCGGTGAACCCTCCCGTGAAGCCGATGCTCGCCAAAGCGGTCCACGAGCTGCCCCCGGGCGAACCGGGCGAGCTGATCTTCGAGCCCAAGTGGGACGGGTTCCGCTGCATCGTCTTCCGGGATGGCGACGAGGTGGAGCTCGGCAGCCGCAACCAGCGGCCATTCACCCGCTACTTCCCCGAGCTCGCCGACCCGCTGCGCCGCTGCCTCCCCCGGCGGGCCGTGGTCGACGGCGAGCTGGTGGTCCCCGGACCCGACGGCCTCGATTTCGATGCCCTGGGCCAGCGGATCCACCCGGCTGACTCGCGGGTGCGGATGCTCGCCGAGCAGACCCCGGCCACGTTCGTGGCCTTCGAC
>JBFINV010000302.1:0-2943 GCA_041611015.1 Acidimicrobiales bacterium
GGCCCCTTCTCGAGGAACACCTGGATCTGGGTCTCGAGGGTCTCGATGCCTCCGACGCCGCTGCCCACCCAGACCCCGATCTTGGCCGGGTCCGCGGTGAGCTCACCCGCCTGGCGCAGGGCCTCGTCGGCCGCTGCCAGCGCGAACTGGGTGAACGGGTCGGCCCGCCGGGCCTCCTTGGGTCCCTCGAAGTAGGGCAGGGGGTCGAACCCGGCGATGTCGAAGCCGTGCTCGGGCACCCCGTCGAGCAGCCCCTGCCAGAACGCGTCGGCACCGATGCCGCAGTTGGCGACCACCCCGATGCCGGTGACGGCGACCCGGCGCGTCATTGCACCTTGCCGACGACGAGGTCGTAGGCCTGCCCCACGGTCTCGATGCCGTCGAGCTCCTCTTCTTCGACGGTCACGTCGAACTCCTCTTCGAGGGCCATGACCAGCTCGACCAGATCGAGGCTGTCGGCGTCGAGGTCGTCGCCGAACTTGGCGTCCTTGGTGACCTGATCTTCTTCGACCGAGAGCACCTCGACGGCGCACCTCTGGAATCGGGCGAACGAATCGTCACTCACGGGTCTGTCTCCTCCTGGCGGTTTGGTGTCATTACGGTTGTCAGCTGCCCATGGCGAGCCCGCCGTCGACGGGCAGGACTGCGCCAGTGATGTAACCAGCGGCATCGGAGGCCAGGAAGGCCACCGGTGCAGCCACCTCGCCGGGCTCGGCGAAGCGGCCGAGGGGGATCGAGTCGAGGATGCCGGCTCGCTGTTCGTCGTTGAGCGCCCCGATCATATCGGTGGTCACCGCGCCCGGGGCCACGATGTTGACCGTGATGTTGCGGGACGCGAACTCCTTGGCGAGCGAGCGGCCCAGCCCCACCAGCCCTGCCTTCGACGCCGCGTAGTTCGCCTGGCCGGCTTGGCCTCCGAGCCCCACCACCGACGAGATGAAGATGATCCGCCCGAAACGGGCCCGCATCATCCCCTTCACGGCCCGTTTGGCCACCCGGAAGCCGGCGCTGAGGTTGGCGTCGAGCACCGAGGTGAAGTCGTCCTCGCTCATCCGGAGCAGCAGTCCGTCCTTCGTGATCCCGGCGTTGGAGACCAGGATCTCCACCGGTCCCAGCTGGTCCTCGATCTGCCCGAAGGCCTCGTCGACCTGTGCGCTGTCGGTCACGTCGCAGCACACCGGCACCAGCCGGTCGTCCTCGGGCGGGCTGGACCGGTAGGTCACCGCCACCCGGTGGCCGTCGGCAGCCAGCTGCTCAGCGATGGCGAGGCCCAGGCCCCGGTTGCCCCCGGTGACGAGGGCCACCCGGCCGGCCTCGCTCATCTCAGTCGGCACCCCAGCGGAGCACGGCGCTGGCGGCGGTCATCCCGGCTCCGAAGCCGACCAGCAGGATCAGGTCGCCCACCTGGATCCGGTCGTTCTCCAGGGCGTCGGCGAGCGCCAGCGGGATCGAGGCGGACGACGTGTTGCCGGTGCGGTGCAGCACGACCGCAGCCTTGTCGTCGTCGATCCCCAAGCGCTTCATGGCGGCGTCGATGATGCGGATGTTGGCCTGATGGGGGACCACCAGGTCGATGTCGGCGGCGTCCACGCCGGCGCGCTGCAGGGCTGCTTCGGCGGAGGACACCATGGCCTTGACGGCCTGGCGGAACACCTCCTTGCCCTCCATCTTCATGTAGCCGCCGATCTCGGCGTAGAGGATGTGCTTCAGGCTGCCGTTGCTGGACAGGTCCCAGCCCAGCAGCTGCCCCGGCCCCTCGGTGGCCTCGAGCACCACCGCGCCCGCGCCGTCGCCGAACAGGATGCAGGTGGTGCGGTCGGTCCAGTCGGTGATGCGAGACAGGGTCTCGGCCCCGACGAGCAGGACCCGCTCGGCGCCGGCACCGATGAGGCCGTGCGCAGTGACCAGGCCGTACACGAAGCCCGAACAGGCGGCGTTGAGGTCCATGGCTCCACAGGTCAGCCCCAGCGCGTGCTGGACGGTGCTGGCCGTGCCCGGGACCTGGTCGTCGGGGGTGGTGGTGGCCAGCACCAGCATGTCGATGTCGGAGGGCTGAACACCGGCCATCTCCATGGCCTTCTCAGCCGCCTCGATTCCCAGGCCGCTGGTGCTGCCGCCGACCCGGCGCTCGTGGATGCCGCTGCGCTCGCGGATCCACTCGTCGGAGGTGTCGACCATCTGGGCCAGGTCGTCGTTGGTCAGCACCTTCTCGGGGAGCGCCGTCCCCCAGCCGGTGATGGTGGCTCCTCGCATCGGCGTCTTGTGTTTCATGCTGTGGTCCTCAGCCAGGCGATGGGTTGGCTGACGGTGACCCGCTCACCGTCGACCGCCAGGAACCCCTGGAGCTCCCCGGCGAAGGGGCTACGAACCTCGGCGCCGGCGACATGACCCAGGAGCCGCCCCGCTTCGATCATGGAGCCGGCGACTTTGCCGTCCACCGTGGTGAAGACGCCAGCACAGGGGCTGACGATGAGGCGTTCGGTGGCGAAGAGGGCTTCGCCTTCCAGCGGACGGGCACCACCGGTGGGCGGATGACCCGATATCGCTTCCAAAAGGGTATCGATATCCGCCGGGGTGTTCACCTTGAGGGTCCGGGCCCCCTTGGTGGTGCGCTTGGCCAGCCCGGTCAGGACCGTGCCCGGACCGAGCTCGACGAAGGTGACGAACCCGGCCTCTTCGAGCTCGTTGAGGGTGTGGCGCCATCGCACCGGGCTCGTGAGCTGGGACGAGAGCAGCGCCGGCCACTCTTCCGCGTCCGCGTGGCCCATGGCGTCGACGTTGGCGTAGACCGGGTGGTCGGGGTCGCGAAACTCCACCCGGTCGATGGCCTCCCGGAGCCGTTCGCGCGCCGGCCGCATGTACGGCGTGTGGAACGCCCCGGACACCGCCAGGGGAACCGATCGCTTGGCCCCGAGCTCCACCGCGATCTCGCCGGCCTCGGCC
>JBFINV010000303.1:0-2911 GCA_041611015.1 Acidimicrobiales bacterium
CCCTCGGCGGCGCCGGCGTCACCCGTACCCGGGTCCCCGCCGCGTCAGTCGCCGACGTTGAGGTACAAACCGCTGCGCACCGCCTCGGCCGAGGGGTTGGTCATGACCTTCTCCCAGAAGGCCTGCCACTCCCCATCGCGGGCGGTCCGATCCCCGTAGTCCCCGTACGCGTCCATGTCCGCAAAGGTGGTGGAGAACATGATCGTGATCGGGTGGGCCCCAAGGAAGGACTGCATAACCCGGGGCGCGCCGCCCAGCCGCTGGACATGGCTCACGGCCTCCATCACGTTGCTCTGGAAGTCGGCCATGCGCCCGGGGTAGACCCGCCACTGCACCGCGAGCAGTGCGCCCATGGGCCGGTCCTCGGGTGGCTGGAACTCGGGGTCCAGGTCTTCGAAGATCGCGGTCTCCATCTGGCTGGCCGAGCCGCTGCCGGAGGCCCTCGTCATGAACTCCTGCCACTGCTGGTCGCCCATGACGCTCTGGATCGCAGCGGCGTAGGCCGCGTGGCTCTCGTGGTTCACCACCGTGGCAATCGTGCCCACATCACCGCCCGCCATCGGCTGCAGCGTGACCGCACGCAGTCCCAGCCTCCTGAGGTGGCCCTGAGCCTCGAGGGCCAAGGCCATGTGCGTCTCGAACCCTCCTGGCTCGGTCCGGTAGATCGTCGTCGAAACAACTCCCATGTGGGTCTCCCCCGCTGATCTCGGCCGGCGACGATCGTCGCCGGCCCGAGGCGGACGCTACCACAGTGCTTCGGACACCGTCCGTGGGGGTTCGGCCGAGGTCAGGGGACCCGCGGCGGGTCGAGCGCGTCGGCTCGATCTGCGGCTTCGATCTCCTCGCGACTGATGCCCAGGAGGAACAGCACGGCGTCGAGGTAGGGCACCCGCAGCGCGGTGTCTGCCGCCTCGCGGACCACCGGCTTGGCGTTGAACGCGATCCCCAACCCGGCCAGGTTCAGCATCTCCAGGTCGTTGGCGCCATCGCCGACGGCGACGGTCTGCTCGATGGGAATGCCCTCCCGGCGGGCCACCTCGGTGAGGAACTCGGCCTTGGCCGCCCGGTCGACGACCTTGCCGAGCAGCCGGCCCGTCAAGCGGCCATCGACCACCTCGAGCTGGTTCGCCACCCCATAGCGGATCCCCAGCTCCCGGCGCAGGCGCTGGGTGAAGACCGTGAAGCCCCCGCTCACCGCCGCGGTGGTGAAGCCCAGCCGTTGCAGCGTCCGACAGAACGTCCGGGCGCCGGGGGTGAGGGTGAGCGAGCGCCAGGCCCGCTCGATCGCCACCTCGTCGAGGCCTTCGAGCAGGGCCACCCGCTGGCGCAAGCTGGCCTCGAAGTCGAGGTCACCTGCCATCGCCGACCGGGTGAGCGCGGCCACCTCCTCGCCGACATGGGCCTCGCGAGCCAGGACGTCGATCACCTCGTCCTGGATGAGCGTCGAGTCCACATCGAGGACCACCAGCCGCTTGGCACGCCGGGTCAGGCCCTCGCGCTGGATGGCTACGTCCATGCCGTCGTGGGCGGCTGCGGCCTGCAGCAGGTTGTTGCGGATCACGTCCGGGTCGCCGTCGCTGATGGCGAGCTCGTAGCTCATCACCGGGTAGCGCGACAGCCGCACGATGCGGTCGATGTTGCCGTTCCCGCCAGCGATGGCGTCGGTGGCGGCCCTGATCTCGGCCGGGTGCAGGTCCGGGCCCAGGATGGTCACCACGTGGGGCTGGCGGTGCTCGACGGGGTCTTCCTCGATGTCCTCGAGACCGACCTCGAGGTTGTTCTTGAACCCGAAGAGGAGCAGGTCCTTGAGGGCGTCGTCGCCCGGTGCCACCTCGATCAGCACGTCGAGGTTCAGCCGCCGCCGGACCACGAACTGCTCGATGTCGAGCACGTTGGCGTCCATCTGGTCGAGGACGCCGAACAGCTCGGCCGAGATACCTGGATGGTCGGGGCCGGTGACCCGGACCAGCACCGTACGGAGGTCGCTCACGACGCGCGACGCTAGTGGCTGAGCAGGAAAACCACGCGCCACTGGGGCGTTCTCGGCCGGGCGGTCACCCTCCCCGATCCGGGAGCACCAGCAGGTCGTGGTCGCTGGGCGCAGCCGCCCCCAGCACGCCCAGGTCCACGACGATCCAGTCGGCGCGCTCGGGCAGCATCAGCTTGAGGACAGGGTCGTCCTCGAGGTCGAACCAGGCCACGAACGAGGAGTCCGGCGACCACGTGGGTGCCACCATCCCCGATCCCGTCACCCACCAGATCCCGCCGGTATCCGGCAGGTAGATCTCGCCCTTGCCGGTGGGAGTGGTGCGCAGCACCGATCGGCCGTCGGGGGCCACCCAGTAGCGGTCGCCGGGCTCCACGAACGCTTCGGGGAGCTCGGCTTCGTTGCGGCGGTCCCGATCCACGAGGTACAACCGGCAGGTGTCGGCATCGCAGCGCCGCTCCACCCAGGCGCTCTCGCTGGCCGCGACCACCTCGCCTGCGGTCAGGAGCTCGAACCCCTCGAGGGTCGCCGCCGAGGTGCCCTCTCCGGCGACGTGGGCGAGGATGCCGAAGGCGTCGACGGCCCGGAGGCTGGCCCCGGACGGGACGTCGACGGAGGTCCAACGGGGCACGTCGCCCAGCTCGACCAGGGTGACCTCCTCGGCGTCGGGACCGTCGGCGAAGGCCAGGACGGTGGCCTCCACGCTGGCGACGAGACCGCTGGTGGCTGCGATGTGGACCAGGTCCAGGCGTTCCGGATCGACGGCGTAGGTGATGCCGTCGGCGGAACGCAGCAGGTGCCCGCCCCGGAAGCCGCGCAGGTTCGTGACCTCGCTGCGCAGGCCCAGCGCCTCCCCCGTGGAGAGCCGCAGCTCGCCCAGGCCGTCGGGGGAGCTGTACAGCACCGAGTAGCCGGGGGCCGCGG
>JBFINV010000304.1:0-2907 GCA_041611015.1 Acidimicrobiales bacterium
GACCTGGCGCTGTTCCAGGCCGGGGTGTTCCCCGACGCCCCCGGGGCCCGGGTCCTGGCCGCCGCCGAAGCCGACCGGCTGGGCCGCTCCATCGGGCTGGACGCCGAGCAGCTCCTCGAGCTGATCGACCCGGGGTCGACCACGCCCGGCCTCGACGCCCTCGAGGCCCTGGGCTCGGCGTGGTACCAGGCCGCGGTGGCGGAGGACCGCAGCACCCAACCGACGGTCGTGCTCGACGTGGCCGCCCGCTTCCGCCCGGCCCGCCGCTTCCTGAACCACCTGGCCGACTCCTACCTCCACGACACCCCCACCGGCTGGGCCGTCGGCTACTGAGCTGGGCCGGTCGGTTCCCGGTCAGGTCATGGCACCGTCTTCGCGGATGAAGACCGCACGTTCGGGGGTGGAGCGCTCGGGATCGTGGCGGTAGCCCATGCCCTCGAAGCCGAGCAGGGCCCTGGCGCTCTTGATCCGCTCCTTGATGATCCAGCCCGCCATCACCCCTCGGGCCCGCTTGGCGAAGAAGCTCACCATCCGGTACTCGCCACCCTGCTTCGAGTCGAGGAAGGCCGGGGTCACGATCGAGCCCTCGATGAGCTCCGGGCGGATGGAGCCGAAGTACTCGTTCGATGCCAGGTTGACCAGCACCTTGGCGCCGGGGCTGTCTGCCAGGTCCGCGTTGATGCGCTCTGTGATGTCGTCGCCCCAGTAGCTGTAGAGGTCGGGGCCCCGGTCTGTGCGCAGCTTGGACCCCATCTCCAAGCGGTAGGGCTGGATCAGGTCCAGCGGGCGAAGCACCCCGTAGAGACCCGACAGGATGCGCAGCACCTTCTGGGCATGGGTGTAGTCGCGCTCAGTGAAGTTGTTGGCGGCGTCGAGCCCGAGGTAGACGTCGCCGCTGAAGGCCAGCAGCGCCGGCCGGGCGTTGTCGGGGGTGAAGGGGGGTTGCCAGTCCTGGAACCGCTCGAAGTTCAGCAGGGCCAGGCCCTCGGAGATCGACATCATTCTCGCCAGCTCGGCCGGGGACTTGCGGGCCATGATCTCGACCAGCTCGCCGGCCCGGTCGAGCATCGTGGGCTCGCTGTGCTTGCGGGTGGGCAACGGCGACTCGAAGTCGAGCGATTTGGCGGGCGAGACGACGATCAGCACCAGACAGTTCTAGCCGGCTGGCCCTCAGAGGCGCACCCGGGTCCCGGCTCCGGCGGCCTGCGCGACGTCGAACACCAGCCGAGCCGCAGCCACGTCCTCGACGGCGTGGCCGGTGGACTTGTAGACCACCAGCTCCGCGTCATCGATGCGGGCCGGGTGCCGGCCGGCCACGACCTCGCCCAGCTCGACCACCACGCCCGGCTCCACCCCCTGGAGTTCGTGGGCACCAGCGGGCGGGGGGGTCTCCGCTGCGCCCCGCCATTCCACCAGGACCCGGGCCGCGTCGGCGATGGTGCGCTGATCGATCTCCCTGCCCACCCCCACCGACGTCACCGATGCCCCATCCCGGAGCCAAGCCCGGTCGATGACCGGGTCGGGGGCGTCGGTGCAGAGGGCGACCACGTCGGCTCCTCGCACCGCCTCCTCGAAGCTGTCGACGGCCCGGACGTCCGGGGCGGACTCGGACAGCGCGGAGGCGTGGGCCCGGGTGCGGGACGCGACGCGGATGTCGCTCCAGGCTCGCACCGGGGCCAGGGTTCGGGCATGCGCGTGACCCTGCACGCCGGCACCGATGATGGCCAGGGTGGTGGCGTTCGACCGTGCCATGAGGTCGACAGCCAGGGCCGCCGTGGCGGCGGTGCGCAGCCCGGTGAGGTAGGCCCCGTCCATGACCGCCAGGGGCCGGCCGTCGTCCTGGTCGAAGACCGCGATCAGGCCCTGGTGGCTGGGGATCTCGCCCCCGTGGTTGCCGGGGAAGACCGAGACCAGTTTGGCGGCCATGCCCAGGCCGGTGACATTGCCCGGCATCGCCCCAAGCCAGCCCTGCGCCGACCGAGCGGCGATGCGAGGGGGCACGTCGGCGTCGCCGTCGCTGTGAGCCCGCAGGGCTGCGGCGAGGCCGTCGCGCAGCTGGGTGAGGTCCAGCAGGTCAGCGACCTCGGCCGCAGAGATGACGAGCAGGTCGTTGGGGGGTGGCAGCAGTGGATCGGGGCGCAGGTCGGGCACGGTCACGACGGTACCCCCTGCTGCGGTTGCGGAGGGCTGGACGTCCCGCCACGATGTGGCCGATGACTGTGCAGCTCAGGTCCCGCTACGACATCGGCCAGCAGGTGGCCGACGACCCCCTGGTGTTGGTGGTCGACGACTTCACCTCCCCGGCCGAGTGCGAGCACATCATCAGCAACGCCCGGGCCAAGATGAAACGGGGAAAGGTCACCCTGGACCACGAGGTCGCCTACAGCGAAGGGCGCACAGGGAGCACGGCCTGGATCGCCCACGACGCCACCCCGATCATCCGACGGGTGGTCCGCCGGGTCGGGGACCTGGTTGGGATCCCCACCAGCCACGCCGAGTCGCTGCAGGTGGTCCACTACGCCGAAACGCAGGAATACCGGGCCCACCACGACGCCTGGAAGGTGGGAACCGATCGGCACCGCGAGCGCACCGAGAACGGCGGCCAGCGCCTGGTGACCGCGTTGCTGTATCTCAACGACGTCGGCGCCGGTGGCTCGACGGGCTTCCCCAAGCTCGACTTGGAGGTCGAGCCCATTCCCGGGCGCATGGTTCTGTTCCACAACACGTTCGGTCCCGACCACGACGTCCACCCTGGGTCGCTGCACGGGGGCATGCCGGTGCACTACGGCGAGAAGTGGGCCTGCAACCTGTGGTTCCGGGAGCGGCCCTATGCCCGCCCGGGCGCGTCGTCGCCGAGCCGCCGTCCGGCCAACGCCGCAGCTCGGCCCCGCCCCCGGCCCAACGCCA
>JBFINV010000305.1:0-2890 GCA_041611015.1 Acidimicrobiales bacterium
ACGATGTGGCAGGTTGTCGAGCCGGCGATCGACTTCGTCCTCGACCTCCAGACCGCCCGGGGCGAGATCCTCTGGGCCCGCCACGCCGACGGCACACCGTGGTCGTTCGCCCTGCTCACGGGCTCGTCGAGCATGACCCACAGCCTCCGCTGCGCCATCGCGGTGGCCGAAGAGCTGGGTCACGAGCGCCCGGAGTGGGAGCTGGGCGCCGCCCGCCTGGCCCACGTCATCCGCACCGAGCCCGACGCCTTCGCGCCCAAGGACCGCTGGGCCATGGACTGGTACTACCCGGTGCTCGCCGGGGTGCTGGACGGTGACGCCGGCAGCGAGCGCCTCGCCAGCCGGGCCGAGGAGTTCGTCATGGAGGGTCGGGGGGTCCGCTGCGTGTCGGACCGACCCTGGATCACCACTGCCGAGACCTGCGAGTGCGCGATGGCCTACCTGGGTGCGGGCGAGCGCGGCCGAGCCGCCGAGCTCTTCGGCTGGGTCCAGGCGTTCCGACAAGACGACGGCAGCTATCTCACCGGGGTGGTGTATCCCCAGGAGGTGAGCTTCCCCGACGCCGAGCGCTCCACGTACTCGGCCGCCGCGGTGATCCTGACCGCCGACGCCCTCGCCGGGGCCACCAGCGCCTCGGAGCTGTTCGTGGACCACTCGGCGCTGCCGGATCTGATCGACATCGCCAAGGCGGCCGAAGTCGACGCCGACGAGCTCTCGTAGAGGCCGCCCCAGCTCTCGAGTCGAACCCGGCGGCGCCCGACGTCGACGCCGACCAGCTCTCCTAGAGGCCGCCCTAGCTCTCGAGTCGAACCCGGCGGCGCCCGACGTCGACGCCGACGAGCTCTCGTAGAGGCCGCCCTAGCTCTCGAGTCGAGCCCGGCGGCGGCCAAAGGTGGCCAGGCCGGCGCCAGCCAGGACCAGCGCCGCGGCGATCACGACCAGCTGTGCGGTCTCGGCGCCGGTCTGGGCCAGCTCTCCGGCCGCGCCGTCGTCCTGCCCGGCGCCGGTGTCGTCACCGCCCTCGGGCTCCTGGGCCGCGGCGCCCCAATCGTCGGGCGAGGTGGGGTTGTCGGTGCTCGCGGTGAGCACGCCGTCGACGGGCTCCGCGGCACCCTCGTGCCACAGACCCGCAGCCTCGGCGACCGGCCCACGCTGGTGGCCGCTCTCGCCCCACTCGACGTAGGAGACGATGGCCTCGGCGCTCTCGAAGTCGTTGCTCGCATAGAGGCCGAGCTCGCCGCTGGCAGCGTCGAGCGGGACTCCGAGGCCGGCCGCGTCAACGGTGATGCTCTCACCAGGCGCGATCGGCGAGGCCCCCTCGATGGGGACGTAGGTCGGGAAGTTGCACAGGATCAAGCCGTTCGGGTCCACCTCCGCATCGCCGTTGTTGGTGATCTCGATGCTGCCCGCACCGAAATCGATGGCGGTCACGGCCACGGTGGGCTTGCCGTTCTGGGCCGCAGCGGTGGCTGGGAGCGTCACGAGCATCGCCAGCCCCACGGCGAAGGCAGCAACGGGTGCGACGATGCGGCGGGCAACGGTGCGGGACATGACGGGTCTCCCCTCGTGCGATCGGTTGCACACCCTCTACGACCCGAGCATGGGTGCCGGTTCGTGGTGGCACGGCCGACGGAGCATGGTAGGCGACCTGTCCCGCCGAGCGACGGCACCCTCAGGAGCCCGGGCCGGTGCGACGCAGGACCCGCAGTGACCCGGTGGCCCCCACCTCCTCGAAGGCTCCCGATCGCAGCGCCCGGAGGTAGATCTCGTGGGGTGGTCGCCCCCCGTCGGCGGGGTCGGGGAACACGTCGTGGAAGGCCAGCGTGCCCCCCGCCACCAGCTTGGGGACCCAGCCCTCGTAGTCGAGACGGGCGGGCTCGTCCCCGTGACCCCCGTCGATGAAGACCAGCGCCAAGGGCGTGGTCCAGCTGCCGGCGACCGTGGCGGAGTCCCCGACGATCGCAACCACGGTTCCCTCGAGGCCGGCGTCGTGGATGGTGCGGCGAAACAGGGGCAGCGTGTCCATCTTCCCGACGCGTTCGTCGACGAGGTCTGGCTCGTGGTGCTCCCAGCCGGGCTGGTTCTCCTCGGAGCCCCGATGGTGGTCGAGGGCGTAGAGCACCCGCCCCTGCTCCCGCGCTGCGGCCCCCAGGTAGATGGCGGACTTGCCGCAGTAGCTGCCGACCTCGAGCAGGGGACCCTCGATCGTCAGGGCCGCAGCCGCCTCGTACAGGGCCAGACCCTCGTCGTCGGGCATGAAACCCCGGGCGGCCCGAGCCCGCTCCCGGAGCGCGGGGTCCATGACCCGGAGCTCAGACAGCGGTCTCGACGGGCGGGCTGGTGACCTCGCTGCGGAAGAGCACCCGGTCGAGGAGCACGTACTTGGCGATCCACAGCGATCCGAAGGCCACCAGGCTGGCCCCGTTGATGAGCACCCAGGACTCCCAGCGCTGCTCCACCAGGTGGACGAAGAGGTTGGACAGCGCCAACCCGAGCAACGCCATGCCCCAGAAGGGCAGGATCTCGGTGGTGAGGCCGTGGCTGCCGGACTTGCCCCAGACCCAGGCCCGGTTGAGCACGTAACTGGGGATCGTGGCCAACACCACAGCCAGGGTGTTGGCGACGACGGCCCGGAGATCGGCGATCTCGTAGAACAGGAACAGCAGGGTCTGGCCGGCGGTCACACCGACACAGGAGACCCCTGCGTACCGGATCAGCTTGCGTCCGTGCGCTGCGATGATTCGTCGTACCATCTGATGATCTTCCCCGGCTCGATGCATCACATCGGCCGGTACCGGGCAGAATCAACCCCCATGGGTGTGACGGGAAGCCATGTGACCCGCCAGACACCAGTATGGCGGGCCAGAGCCCTCGCTGTACTGGCGGCAGC
>JBFINV010000306.1:0-2865 GCA_041611015.1 Acidimicrobiales bacterium
GCTGATCGCGGAGGATGCGTCGTGTGTTGGTGACCCCATCCATGACCAGCACCCACCCGTCATCGATCTCCATGCCCAGCACCTGCGCTGCCGCCACCAGCGCGGCCTGGTCGCTCTCGCCCTCGACCAGGATCACCGCGTCGGCCATCCGTCGAGCGTGCCATTCCCGGCGGGCCGGCGACACCCGGGTCTGCCTATCTGGCCTCGGCCACCTCGATGCGGTCCTGGGGCCAGTCACGAGCTGCGGTCAGGGCCAGCTCGGCCTGGGCCAGGATCTCCTCGGTGTCGAAGCCGTGCGCCGGGTAGCAGGCCAGGCCGGCCCACATCGTGCACACGTCGATCCGCTCGCTCAGACAGCGGCGCAGCCGCTCGATGGTCCAGATGGCCCCGTTCTCGGGGGTGTCCTCGAGGATGAGGGCGAACCGGCCATCGTCGAGGCGGCAGGCGATGTCCGCGTCACGCAGGGTCTCGGCCAGGGCGCTGGTGACCGCCATGGCGTCGGAGAACGTCGGCGAAGCCGAGGACGGATCGTCGACCACCTCCACCAGCGCCACCGACACCGGGCGCAGGTGTCGCCGGGCCGCCGAGATGCGCTGCTCGACGTTGACCAGGAAGTAGCCCTCCCCGTAGAGGCCGGTGTCGGGGTCGGTCAGCTCGACGGTGGACTCGATCGTTCGCTGGCTGAGCGAGTGCTCCAGCTCGAGGTCGGCGGCCTTGATTGTGGCCCGCCGGGCCTCCTCCTCGGCGTGCATCCGGGCCTGGATCTGGCTGGCGATCGCGGCCTCCAGCTCCTCCACCTGGTTCGCCAGCTGCTGGGTCCGGTCCTCGGCCTGGCTGATCCGGTTGGCGGTGACATAGGCCAGGTAGGCGGCGACGACCGAGGCGATGCCGGCCACCACGCCGAGCCAGGCCACGACGGCGATGCCGGCAGCGAGGCCGAGGCCGATGCCCACCGAGCCGACGACCGTGGCTGCGAGTGCACTCTGCTGTCTCATCGGTGCTCCATCGGCGCCGAAGCCGGCGGACTGAGCCGTCCTGGGGCCATTCACTCACCGGGGCCGGGCCAGTCGGGACCGGGCGCCCCAAGGGCGGCCTCGAGCCGGGCCAGGTAGGCCGTCCGGCTCAGCTCGGAGGCGCCCATGCTGACCAGGTGCGGCGTGGCCCACTGCACGTCGACCAACGCGTCGGTCACCTCGGCGTAGAGCCGGCACAGCGCCACCAGCGCTGCCTTGGAGGCGTCGCCACGGCGGTGGAACATCGACTCACCGGCGAAGAAGGCGCCGATGCCGATCCCGTACAACCCGCCGGCCAGCTCGCCCTCGTGCCAGGCTTCGACGCTGTGAGCCCACCCCAACCGGTGCATGCGCCGGTAGGCGTCGAGGATCTGCTCGTCGATCCAACCGTGTGGACGTGCCGGGTCGGCGCAGGCCTCGATGACCTGATCGAACGAGGTGTCGACCCGGATTCGGAAGGCCCGTAGCGAACGGCGTAGCGACCGGCTGACGTGCACGTCCCGAGGCTCGAGCACACCCCGGGGGTCGGGTGACCACCAGCCCATGGCTCGTCCCGGCCCCACCCGCATCGGGAAGAAGCCCCGCCGGTAGGCCGCGAGCAGCGTGCCGGGCTCGAGGTCGGCCCCCACCGCGACCAACCCGTGCTCGTCGACCTCCTCGACGCTCGGGAACTGCCAGCCGGTGGGGGGCGGCTCGATGGGCCGGGCCATGCCCCACTCTCGCGCGGCCACGTTCCGGAGGGTGCCGCCATCCAGAAAGCCCTCTAGAAGAGTCCAGAACAGTTCCAGGACAGTAGGGTGCGGCCCTGTCATGGCCAGCAACCCCCTGGATCCTCTCCGCGCCCGTACCGGTGAGGTCGTCGGGGGTGCGACTGGCAGGACGCTGGCCCTCTGGGCGCCTGGCCTGGAGCAGGAGATCCCGACGGCGGCGGCGGTCGAGGTCTGGCGGCCCGGCCACGAGCTGACCGGACGCTACGACTCGGTGGTGTCGGTCGGAGGGCTCGGCACCACCCAGGACCTGGCTGGCCTCCTGCGGGCGCTGGCCGGCCACCTCGGACCCGCCGGCCTGGTCTGGTTCTGCGAGCCGACCATCGTCCGCCAGCAACCGACCACGTCGCCGCCTCACGACGTCACCACCAGCCTGTGGCGGGCCGGCTACTCGGTGATCGAGGTCGATCGGGCCCAGCAGCGATCCGGCTGGCGCAGGCACCACTACTGCTGGGGCCGAGCCCGGCTCACCCCGCCGACGGCCCCGCCCCGACGCTGGGCCGCTCCCGGTCCGCCGGCTCCGCCCGCTCCGAGGTAGACCCGAGCCCGGCCAGTAGCGTTGATGGCCGTGGCTCTGATCGTCCAGAAGTTCGGCGGCACCTCGGTCGCGGACCCCACTCGTATCACCGAGGTGGCCGACCACGTGCGCCGCACCCGGGCTCGGGGCGACGACGTGGTCCTGGTGGTCAGCGCCATGGGCAAGGAGACCGACGAGCTCCTCCGCCTGGCCGACGCAGTGTCCCACACCCAGCCCGGTCGGGAGATGGACATGCTCATCACCGCCGGCGAGCGCAAGGCCATCGCCCTCATGTGCATGGCCCTGCACGACATCGGGGTGCCGGCCGACTCGTTCACGGGCAGCCAGGCGGGCTTCCTCACCGACACCATGCACCGCAACGCCCGCATCCTCGACGTCAAGCCGGACCGTATCCGCGAGACCGTCGAGGCCGGGCGGGTGGCCGTGGTGGCCGGGGCTCAGGGAGTCTCCACCGACCGCAACGTCACCTTCCTCGGCCGGGGCGGATCCGACACCACCGCGGTGGCGCTGGCGGCGGCGCTGGGCGCGGATGAGTGCCAGATATTTA
>JBFINV010000307.1:0-2851 GCA_041611015.1 Acidimicrobiales bacterium
CCAAGTTCTCGGCCGGGGGCAAGGTGACAGCCAAGAAGGACCTGGGCATGATCGCCATGGCTTACGGCGATGTCTACGTGGCCCAGGTGGCGATGGGCGCCAACATGACCCAGGTGGTCAAGGCCTTCGCCGAGGCCGAGGCCCATCCCGGACCGTCGCTGATCATCGCCTACAGCCCGTGCATCGCCCACGGCATCGACATGACCAAGATGATGGCCCGCCAGAAGCTGGCCGCCGAGACCGGGTACTGGCCTCTGTACCGGTTCGACCCCCATCGAGAGCAGCGCGGCGACCATGCCCTCCACCTGGACAGCCGGCCGCCCACGGTGCCCTTCTCGGAGTTCGCCTTGGGCGAGAACCGGTTCGCCATGCTGGCCCGGTCCGCTCCCGAGACCGCCGAGCGCCTGTTCGCGCTGGCCCAGCGCGACATCGACGACCGCTGGCACCTGTACGAGCAGATGGTGGACGTCGAGCGAACCGCTCGATACGGCGACGTGAGCGACGACCCGAAGGAGCCCGTCGATGGGTGAGCTCGACACCACGACCGGCTACTTGGGGCTCGGGCTCGCCAACCCGGTGGTGGCCTCGGCCTCGCCGCTGACCCGTCGCATCGACTCGCTGCTCGAGCTGCAGGAGTCCGGCATCGGGGCGGTGGTGCTGGCCTCGGTCTTCGAAGAGGAGATCGACCACGATGCGCTGGTCCACGGCCTGAGCGTCGAGCTCGGCGACGGCGCCTTCGCCGAGGCGCCCAGCGGCCATCTCCCGCCGCTCGATTCCGCCTATGCCGGGCTCGACCAGCACCTGGGCCACATCCGCCGAGCTGCCAGGGAGCTCGACGTGCCCGTGATCGGCAGCCTGAACGGATCCTCACCCGGCGGCTGGACCCAGTACGCGTCGATGATCGCCGAGGCCGGGGTCGACGCCCTGGAGCTGAACGTGTACCTGGTGGCAGCAGACGTCGACGTCCCGGGCGCCGAGATCGAGGACTGGTATCTCCGGATCGTGGAGCAGGTGCGCGCCGCGGTCACCCTGCCGCTCGCCGTCAAGATCGGCCCCTACTTCAGCTCACCGGGACACATGTGCCGCCGGTTGGTGGAGGCGGGCGCCGACGGGCTGGTCCTGTTCAACCGCTTCTACCAGCCCGACATCGATCTGGACGAGCTCACCGTGGCCCCGAACCTGGTCCTCAGCACGAGCGCCGAGATCCGGCTGGTCATGCGCTGGATGGCGATCCTGCGAGACCGGGTCGACGCCTCCCTCGCAGCCACCACCGGGGTGTGGGACGCCGAGGACGCGGTGAAGCTGATCCTGGCCGGCGCCGATGTGGTGATGATGACCTCGGCGCTGCTCCACCATGGCCCAGATCACGCGGCCACCGTCATCGCCGGGATGCGCGACTGGTTCGAGAGCCACGAGTACGCCTCGGTCGACGAGGCCAGGGGCAGCCTCAGCCAGCGATCGTCGCCCGACCCGACGGCGTTCGAGCGGGCCAACTACGCCCGGGCCCTCGTGACCTACTCCGGGTGAACATCACGCATCCCGGCACCGCTGGCCGCCGGGTTAGGGTCGGTCGATGGACTTCGAGGTGAACCGTCAGGATCTGCGCGAAACGAGGGTGATCGATCGCCCCCCGCCGCGGCTGGAACCCGGCCAGCTTCGACTGTCCGTGGAGCGGTTCGCGCTCACCTCGAACAACGTCTCGTACGCGGTGGCCGGCGACGTGCTCGGCTACTGGGACTTCTTCCCAGCCGACCCGCCGTGGGGCCGCATCCCGGCCATGGGCTTCGCCAGCGTGGTCGAGTCCACCACCGAGGGCGTCGACGTGGGCGGCCGCTACTTCGGCTGGTATCCGATGGCGGACCAGGTGCTGGTCGAGGCCCGGTCGTCGCAGTCCGGGTTCTCCGACGTCGGCGCCCACCGGGCCGGCCACGCTAGGGCCTACACCAGCTTCGTGGACGTGACCACGGACCCCACCTACCGGGAGGACCGGGCCGACGAGTACCTGCTGCTGCGAGGGCTGTTCATGACCTCGTACCTGGTGGAGGACTTCCTCGACGACAACGGCTTCCACGGCGCGTCCCAGACCCTGGTCACCAGCGCCTCGTCCAAGACCTCGATCGCGCTGGGATCACGGCTGGCTGCCCGTGGGCACCACAGCGTGGGCCTGACCTCGGCCGGCAACCGAGCCTTCGTCGAGCGGCTGGGGTTGTACGACGAGGTGCTGACCTACGACCACATCGAGACCCTCGACGCCAAGGTTCCGTCGGTGGCGGTGGACATGGCCGGCAGCGCCGACCTGCGGTCGCGGATCCACCGGCACTTCGGCGACCAGCTGCGCTACTCCTGCCTGGTGGGCGCCACCCACTGGGAGGACGTCGGGAGCGGCACCGAGGACCTGCCCGGCCCGAAGCCCGAGTTCTTCTTCGCCCCGACCCAGGTGACCAAGCGGGGTGAGGAGTGGGGCCAGGGCGAGCTGATGCGCCGCATGGGCGATGCGTTCGGCCAGTTCCTCGAGACCGCGCCCGAATGGCTCACCGTGGAGCGGGGCAGCGGCCCCGAAGCGGTGGAGGCGGTCTACCGGGAGGTGCTCGACGGCCGCAGCGACCCCTCGGTCGGCCACGTTCTGTCGATTGGGTGAACCGGCGAGACACGTCGTCGCCGAAGTCCTGAAACCGGTCCGCGATGAGTTACGGGCCCGAGGACGGTCTGAGCTTCGATGGCCTCGCTCCCCGACGGACCCGCCCACCTGGTCGTTGCACTCGATGACGTCGCCGAGCTCTGCACCCTGGCGACACCCGGTTCGATCTCTGCCCTGTGCTGTGATGTCGGGGACGTGACGCGCGCCGACCTC
>JBFINV010000308.1:0-2824 GCA_041611015.1 Acidimicrobiales bacterium
CGTGCCCATATCCGGCGGGCCGGGCCAGGGCCCGCCCGCCAGCCCGTCCAGCGCACCGCCTGGGCGCGCCTACCCGCCGCCGGACACGCCCTATCCGGCGTACTCCGCGCCCGAGCCGGCCACCACGCAGATGAGCCCGGTGGCCGCCCCTGCGGCCGCGGTCAGAGGCCCGCGGGACCCCGACCCCTACGACCCCTACTACGAGTACGACGAGCCTGCGGGCCGGATGTGGCTGTGGATCCTGATCAGCGCCGTGCTGGTCGGCGTTCTCGTCGCCCTGATCGTCATCCTGTTCAACGTCACGGGCGACGATGGGCCCGCCGAGGACGTGGTCACGGTCCGGGTGCCCCAGGTGGTGCAGCTCGATCGCCAGACCGCCATCGAACGCCTCGAGGAGGTCAACCTGCGGGTGGGCCAGATCAGCACCGAGGAGAGCACGGAGTTCCCGGTCGACCTCGTGATCGGCCAGGACCCCGAGGCCGGGACCGAGGTCGAGGAAGGCGACACCGTCGACCTGGTCGTGGTGGTCGGACCCGACGCCAAGCCGGTCCCGTCGGTGGTCGGCCTCACCGAGGCCGACGCCCGGGTCACCCTCGCCGCAGCCGGCTTCGAGAACGTCCGGACCGAGGAGGTCGAGGCCGAGGAGGAGGAGGGCATCGTCGTCGAGCAGGTGCCTGCCGCGAACGAGGAGATCGACATCGAGGCCGAGATCCTCCTGCGGGTCTCCACCGGGCCAGGCGCGCAGCAGATTCCCAACATCGAGGGGCAGGCCGAGGCCGACGGGGTCCGGATCCTCGAGGAGCTGGGCTGGATCGTCGAGATCGAACGGGTCGAGAGCCCACCGCCGCCGCAGGGCATCCGGGAGGGCTTCGTGATCGGGACCAATCCCAGCGCCGGCAACGAGCTCGAGCCCGGCGAGATCATCCGCCTGATCGTGTCGTCGGGACCGGGGGTGGTCCGGGTGCCGAACGTGCTGGGCATGACGCCCGAGGAGGCGGCCTCGGTGCTGGAGGCCGATGGCCTCGGGGTGGTGCCCGACACCTGCATCATCGACGACCCGGACACCCAGCGGCCCGGCCGGGTCATCCGCCAGACTCCCAGCGGTGGGGTCGAGATCGAGGTCGGTCGCAGCGTCACCATCTGCGTCGGTGTCGAGCCCGACCCCACCCCCACCCCGCCGCCGCCCACGCCCACCCCGCCGCCCCCCGACGAGTAGGCCGGCTCACGCCGCCAGGAAGTTCTCCAGGAGAGCGTGGCCCGATGTGGTGAGGATCGACTCGGGGTGGAACTGCACCCCTTCCACCGGGGCTTGGCGGTGACGCAGGCCCATGACCAGGCCGTCGGGTGAGGTCGCGGTGATGTCCAGCACCGGCGGGATGCTGCCCTGCTCGACGATCAACGAGTGGTAGCGGGTGGCCTCGAGCGGCGACGGCAGACCGGCGAAGACTCCATCGCCCCGATGGTCGATCGACGACGTCTTGCCGTGCATGACCTCGGGGGCCCGCACCACCCGGGCTCCGAAGCACTGGGCGATGCACTGCAGACCCAGGCAGACCCCGAAGATCGGGACCCGGCCCGTGAAGTGCTCGATGAGCGCCAGCGACACCCCGGCGTCGTCAGGGGTGCCGGGGCCGGGGCTGATCAGGATCCGGTCGGGCCCCAGGGCTTCGGCCTCGGCGAGGGTGATGGCATCGTGGCGGCGGACCACCGGCTCCGCGCCGAGTTCACCCAGGTACTGCACCAGGATGTAGACGAACGAGTCGTAGTTGTCGACGACCAGCACCCGGGACGGCACCGGGGCAGCGTACCGTCCGGGGCCGGGCCGGCTGGCTCCGCGCGGAGCGGGCGGTATCATCGGCGGCCATGGGCAAGCCTCCGAAGCATCGAGTGCCGAACAGCCGAGTCACCGAGAAGGGCACCAGGCCCCAGGGTGAGAAGGTGCTGACCTCTGCGAGCTATGCCCACTCGCCCCAGAAGGTGAGCCCGCTGTGGGTGCCGGTCCTGATGTTCGGTCTGCTGGCGATCGGTTCTCTGATGATCATCCTGAACTACGTCGACCTGCTGCCTGGCGGTACCAGCAACTGGTACCTGGTAGGAGGCCTGGGGCTGATCCTGGCCGGCATCATCACCGCCACCCAGTACCACTGACCCCGGCCGGCCCGCGATCGGGTGCGGTGCAAGCGTTCGTGCGCCCGGACCTCACCGTGGCTGACCCTTGCCTGACCCTCGCCTGACTTCTGCCTGACTCCCTGCTGACCGCGCCCGCACGAATGACACAGCTGTCATTTCTCCCCAGACTTATCCCCGCCCTGTGGACAAACTCACAGTTTTCCCACGTCAAACACCGTGAACATCGGCAACCATGTCCACACCTCTGTCGCGTTCGACCCGAGGTCCGGACGATGTCTAGCGAGCTGAGCTGCCGCAATCGGGCCGCGAGGTGCTAGGGCCGACGGTCCCGGCCCTCACTCGATCGGAGCCACCAGATCCATCTCACCCTGGCAGTGGCGGGGCGGTTCGGGGTCCTCGTGGGTGGCCACGGTCATGCGAACCTCGGTGCCACAGACCGAGCATCGATACGTGATCTTGACCTTGCGCAGCTCACCGGCGGGTGGGGGCTCGGGCAGCGGGGTGGCCAGGGCGCGCAGCACCGCCATGCCTGCGCGGAAGATCAAGTACGCGGCCACGATGGCCACCAGCACGGAGATGGCGGTTGCCATGGCCCTTCCAGGCTAGGAGACCACTGAGCGGTCTTCTAGAGCGGACGAGATCGTGACCGACGCGAGCTGGCCGTGGCGGCCCCGCTCGACGATCGTGCACGAAC
>JBFINV010000309.1:0-2822 GCA_041611015.1 Acidimicrobiales bacterium
CCCGATCCCGATCGAGAAGAACTCGAATACCAGCAGGGCCAGCCCGATGACGACGAGCAGGTAGGCCACCGGCGGGCTGGCCACGGTGTGCATGAGCTGGTCCAGCAGCGGGAGGCTGCGGAAGAACACCCGGGTGAGGGGTTCGAGCCGGGGGCCGTCGGGGGTCTCGACGACCCGCGAGTCGAACGTGTCCAGGCCGACCAGGAAGTCACCCACGGTGGGGTTGGCGCATCGGGCCCGCGATTGCTCCTCGGTCAGCTCGTTGCCCAGCTCGTCGACCCGGACCCGATCGCAGGCGACGATGCCGGCCTCGATGGCCTGCTCCCAGGTGAGGTCGGTGTCCTCCAGGAGCCCCTGGTTGGCGCCCCAGACCTCACCGAAGCGCGCCGGGTCCAGCACCTGGGGCCCGGTGTCGCCCAGCCGGGCCCCGATGGCCACCCCCACGCTGTCGGCCACCCCCACGAGCTGGGCCACCTTGCCCGCGGCCTTGGAGCCCGACGGACCGACCCACACCGACACCGGCACCGGCGACTCGGCGATGAGGGTGGCCAGCTCCTCGAGGCGGGCGTCGGAGACCACGGCCTGGGTCGAGTTGACCTGCAGGACCAGGGCCCGGGCTCCGCCGGCATTGGCCCCCCGGATTGCGTTCTCCAGGGCATCGGCCAGCACGTCGTCGAGCAGCCCGGACACCTCCAGGACCTCGACGAACCCCGAGCCGGCGGCCGGATCGCCGTCCTGGGCCTGCGCCACCCCTGCCGGCAGGGCGATGACCGCGCCCATCACCGTGCAGAGACCGCCGACGAGCGCCCGCAGTAGTCTCCGCCTCGGCATGGAACCCTCCGACTTCTTCACGGCGTCACACGTCCTCGTCGTCGCCGGGAAGGGCGGGGTGGGCAAGACCACGGTCTCGGCGGCGCTGGGCATCGCCGCTTCTCGGCTCGGCATCGACACTCTATTGGTGGAGATCGAGGGAAAGCGCGGGCTCGCCTCGCTGTTCGGCACCGAGGGGCTGGTCTACGACGACACCGTCGTCGTCCCGGCCAGCCCGGACAACGCCGCACTGCGGGCCCGAACCATCCGGGCCGAGGCCGCGCTGCTCGACTACTTCGAGGACCACGGCCTCACCCGCTTCGCGAGGGGCCTGACCCGGCTCCAGGTGCTCGACACCCTGGCCACGTCCACGCCCGGGCTCCGGGACCTGATCGTGCTGGGCAAGATCAAGCAGCTCGAGGTGGCCCGGAACGCCGAGCTGATCATCGTGGACGCGCCGGCCGCGGGTCACGCCATCTCGTTCCTGCGGGCGGCCCGGGGGCTCCAACGGACCGTGGAGACCGGGCCCATCCGGCGCCAGGCCGACGAGGTGGTGGCCATGCTCACCGATCCCGAGCGGGCTCAGGTGCTGCTGGTCACCCTGGCGGAGGAGACCCCCGTCAACGAGCTGATCGAGACCGCCTACGCCCTCGAGGACGACGTGGGGATCCTGCTCGGCCCGGCGGTGATCAACGGGCTGTACCCGGAGCTGGACGTCTCCACCCGGCCGAGCCGGGCCGGGGGCGTCGAGGCCGAGCTGGCCCGCGAGGCTGCTGCCGCCGCGCAGTACTGGACCCGCCGAGCCGCAAACCAGGCGGCCCAGATCGAGCGGCTGGTGGACGAGCTGCCCCTGGAGCAGCTGCGGCTCCCGCTGCGGTTCACCACGCGGCTCGACCGCGACGATGTGGCCGAGCTGGCAACGATCCTGGTCGACCAGGTCACCGCGCTGAAGTTCGAGCCGGTCGAGTGACGCGGTGAGCGGCCTTGGTGAACTCGTCGACCGCGCCGAGGTGATGCTTTGCTGTGGCACCGGCGGCGTGGGCAAGACCACGACCTCCGCGGCCCTGGCCCTGGCCGCGGCCCAGCGGGGCCGGCGGGCGGTGGTCGTCACCATCGACCCGGCCCGGCGCCTGGCCGACGCCCTGGGTCTGGAGGGGATCAGCGACGAGTGCGTCCCGGTGCCCATCGCAGGCGAGGGCGAGCTCTGGGTCACCATGCTCGACACCAAGGCCACCTTCGACCGGCTGATCGAACGCTACGCCCACGACGCCGAGCAGGCCGAGCGCATCCTCGAGAACCGCTACTACCGCAACCTGTCGTCCACGCTGTCGGGGACCCGGGAGTTCATGGCCATGGAACGGCTGTACGAGCTGGATCTCGACGACAGGTTCGACCTGGTGGTGGTGGACACGCCGCCGACACGCAACGCCCTGGACTTCCTCGACGCCCCGGACCGCCTCAGCCGCTTCCTCGACGGGCGCCTGTTCCGGCTGGCGGCGCCCGGGCGGCGCATCACCCGCAGGCTGACCGCACCGATCATCATGTTCATCCGACGCATCGCCCGGGTGATCAGCCCCGAGGTGGTCGACGACACCCTGGCCTTCATCGAGGCGTTCGCGGGCATGGAGGGCGGGTTCAAGGAGCGGGCCGAGGCCGTGGACCACCTGCTGGGGAGCGAAGGAACGGCGTTCGTGATCGTCGCCACTCCACAGAGCGAGGCAGTGGAGGAGAGTTGCTACTTCGCCGAACGGCTCGGCGAGGCCTCGCTGCGGATCGGGGCCGTGGTGGTCAACCGGCTCCAGCCTCGATTCACCGACCGGGCCCTGGTCGAGCTCGACCCGGACGCCTTCTCCGAACCTGCGGCGACCCAGGTGGCCGTGCTCCGAGACCTCGCCACCCTCGCCGATGCCCAAACCGACCAGGTACGCCCCCTCCTCGAGGCCTGCGGAAACGCCGCCGTCGCGCCGGTCGAGCAGCTGGACCACGACATCGCCGACCTCGCCGGCATCGCC
>JBFINV010000310.1:0-2811 GCA_041611015.1 Acidimicrobiales bacterium
AGGCCACCCGGCCCCGCCGCGAGCTCGTAGGGCTGGCGAAGTCGCCAGAAGCCGCTGCCGCTCTGCATGCCGACTTCTGTGGTCGTGGCCACCTCACCCGACGCAGCGTCCACCCGTGAGATCGATCCGTTGGTCGGTTGGCTGAACCAGACGGAGCCCGCCGAGGCGGTGACGCTCCTCGCAGCGTGGACCCCGAGCCTGGGATCACCGGCGAATCCGAACTCGCCGCCGACGGGATCGAGCCACATGATGCGGCCTATGTCGGCGTTCGATCCCCACAACAGGTCCCCGTCCGCGACAACCGAGGGCAGGACGGGGGGAAACCGGCTGGAGAAATCGACCGGGGTAGCGGTCAGGTCATCGGGGTCGATCCGCACGAAGGCGTCTCGGCGCTCTCTGACGACCCAGACCGCGTCGCGACCAACTGCCAACACGGCCCCGCGGAGGTCGAGCCCGCCAGCCTCCCGTTCCAACTGCTGCGTCCGCGCATCGAACTTCAGGAGATGCCCGTCGGCTTCGCTCGCCACCCACACCGACCCCAACCCCGCCGTCAGGGTCGAGGGCCGATGAGCCAGCGACACGACAGTCCGCTCTCCCGACAGCGGGTCGAACACGACCAGTTCCGAGGCGTCGGGCACCAGCACCCAGATTGCCCCGCCAGCCGCGACCGCCGCCGTCGAACCCGGCGGCACCAAGTGCCGCACGCCGATCCGTGGCCCCTCGTCGCGGCCGCCGGCCGTGACGGCCAGGCTGGCGCCGACGATCAGCGCGATTCCCACGACCGCACCAGCCAGCACCACACCCAGCTTGCGGCGTCCACGCGGCTGCGACGGGACCCCATCGCCCCGAGCGCGCCGAGGCGGATCCAACGCGGCGTCGTGATCCAGCACGGCCCGCTCGGCATCCCGTAGCTCCCTGCTCGGGTCGACCCCGAGCTCTTCTCGAAGGAGCAGTCGGATCTCGCCGACCGCCCGCAGCGCCTCGGCCTGACGACCGGACTGGTAGAGCGCCAGCACCAGGAGCGTCCACGAGTGCTCCCGCAGGGGATTGTCGTCGACCAGGGCCCGGAGCTCGGCGACGACGGCCCAGGCCCGGCCGGCCCGGATCTCACTCTCGGCGTGACCTTCGAGAGCCACCAACCGCAGCTCGCTCAGTCGAGCCGCCTCGAGATCGAGCATCGGTGTCGGGTGCGCGTTCTCGAAGGGCCGCCCACGCCAGAGACCCAGGGCTTCCCCGAAGGACGTCGAGGCAGCCTCCGGATCGGTCTCGATCACGGGTCGAGCCCTCGCGATGAGACGCTCGAAGCGGGCGGCGTCGGTGTCCGTTGGGTCGGGTTCGAGGACGTAGCCAGCGGCTGTGGACCGGATCTGATCGGGTACCCCACCCTCGACCAGCGATCTGCGGAGTCGGGCCACGTAGGCCTGTACTGTCTTGCGACCCGCCTCCGGAGGACGGTCCGGCCAGAGCTGGTCCACCAGCACATCCGTGTCCACGGCGCGACCCGCGTTGGCCAACAGCAGGGCAAGGACCGCGACCTGTTTCGGGCCACCGAGCGGGATCAGCCCGCTCTGGCCATCGGTGACCTCCACCGGACCGAGCACGCGCCACGCCATGGCAGCTCAGCCGCCCTGCGTGCCCATTACACCACCACCAACCACGCTAGCCGGTCCCCTGCGGCGGCTCTATGACGACGGACGGGAAAGCGCACCGCGGCACCCCACAAGCGCTCGCTGTCCGCGGGCCTGCGGACGCGTTTGCCAACGGCAGCCACACACGGGTTGGGCTCTTCGAGATCGTCAGACCCCCTGGTTACGCTCGAGGGACCGCTTCGCTCTCCGCGGTCGTCCCTCGAGCGGGGCCCTACCTGGGCGGTGGATCGAAGAGTGGCTCGCCGGCTGACCCGAATGGACGGGGCCGGCCTCGAACCTCTCGAGCCTGGAGCTGGTCGCCATGGCTGTTGCCGCGCTCGCCCACACTGTGCTTTCGGATCGTCTGGCGGTGGTGGCCCGCAACTGGGCCGCAGCCCAGCACGAGCTGGTCACCCTGGCCGCCGAGTTGGCCGACTCGGCCGAATGGATCCTGGCCGGGTCCCCCACCCCGGCCCACCACCTGGCCGCCATCGCCGATGTCGAACCCTGCACCGCCCGCGAATGGCTCCGTGTGGGCACACGCGTCCGCGGCCTGCCCACCATCGCCTCCCGCTTCGCCGACCGCGCCCTGTCCTACTCCAAGGTCCGGGCCCTGGTAGCGGTGGCCACGCCGGCCAACGAGGCCGAGCTGGTCGCCATCGCTACCGACACCCCTGCCGGTGACCTGCGGGCCGCCATCGCCCACTGGATGCACCGCAGCTGCGACCCGGGCCAGCTCCAAGCCCACCAGCGGCGCCAGCGCAGCGTCCGCTGGCGCAGCGAACCCGACGCCATGGTCACCTTCACCCTGCCCTGCCGCCCCAGGTGGCCGAGGTGCTCATCGCCCTGCTCACCGCCCTGGTGATGCGATCCAAGCCCCGTCCGGACCCGTCCGCGGGCTGGCCCACCCTGGCCCAACAACACGCCGACGCCCTCGACCAGCTCATCGGTGACGGCGCCGGGGAGGTCACCACCGAGGTCATCCTCCACGTCAGAGGCGACGGCTGTAGCACCGACGACGGCACCCCCATCGCCGACACCGTCATCGCCGACCTGGTGCCCGACTCATTCCTGCGAGCGCTGATCCACGACGCCGACGGCCGCCCCATCAACGCCTCGGGCCGACACCGCCACCCCACCGCCCGCCAGAAACGGGTCGTCAAAGAACGCGCGACCGAACCTG
>JBFINV010000311.1:0-2796 GCA_041611015.1 Acidimicrobiales bacterium
CGGGCGCCGCCGCCTCGGCCGAGCCCGCGCCGTCGGAGACGACGGCGAGCACCGCGCCCACCTCGGCGATCTCGCCCTCGGGCACCCGGATCTCGGTCAGCACCCCGCTCACCGGAGAGGGCACCTCGGAGTCCACCTTGTCGGTCGACACCTCGAAGAGCACCTCGTCCTCTGCGACCGGCTCACCCACCTGCTTGAACCAGCGGGTGATGGTCCCCTCGGTGACCGTCTCGCCCAGCTGGGGCATCGTCACGTCTGCCATGAATGCGTCTCCCTCCGAGCCGGGGCTCAGCCGTGCAGCGAACGCCCGGTCATCGCGAGCACGGACTCGCCGAAGAGCTCGCTCAGGGTCGGGTGCGGTTGGATGAACTCGGCCACCTCGTCGACGGTGGCTTCCCAGTTGACGGCCAGATACCCCTGGCCCAGCTGCTCGGTGACCCACGGGCCGGCCATGTGAACGCCGAGGATCTGCCCCGCGGTCCCGTCGTCGCGCTTGTCGGCGATGATCTTGACCATCCCGTCGGTGCCCCCGACGATGAGCGCCCGGCTGTTGCCGCTGAAGCGGTGCTTCGAGACCACCACGTCGTGGCCGGCCTCCCTGGCAGCAGCTTCGGTCATACCGGCGAACGCGACCTCGGGCTGGCAGTAGATGGCCCAGGGGACCCGCCCGTAGTCGATCGGTGTGGCGCGCTCACCGAGCATGTGCTTGACGACCATGATGGCCTCGGCGAAGCCGACGTGGGCCAGCTGGGGGGTGTCCACCAGATCGCCGATGGCGTAGACGCCGGGCTCGTGGGTCCGGCAGAGCTCGTCGACCACCACGAACCGGCGGTCGTCGACCTGGACCGCCGTGCCCTCGAGGCCGAGCAGGTCCGGGAACGGGCGGCGCCCCACGCTCACCACCACCACCTCGACGTCGAGGGTCTCGCCCTCGCCCAGGTCGATGACCGTGCCCCGCTCGTGGAGGCTGTGGCCAGTGACCATCACGTTGGTGCGCACGGTGATGCCCCGCTTCTTGAAGGCCCGCTCGACGACCTTGGCCACGTCCTCGTCGCAGCCCAGCAGGATCTTGGGCAGCGCCTCGAGGATCGTGACCTGGCTGCCGAAGTCCGCCAACGTCGACGCGAACTCACACCCGATGGCTCCACCGCCGATGATGGCGGCAGTCTCGGGAACCCGGTCGATCGAGAGGAACTCGTCCGAGGTCAGCACCACCCGACCGTCGACGTCGAATCCCGGGATCGTCTTGGGCTTGGAGCCGCTGGCGAGGATCACGCTGCGCCCGGTGATCTCGACATCGCCGGACTCCCCGCCCGTCACCGAGACCCGACGGTCCGGGCCGAGCGAGGCGGTGCCGTCGAAGATGGTGACGTTGCGACCGCCCAGGAGCTGGCGTACCCCCCCGGTGAGCTGGTCGATGACCCGCTGCTTGCGCTCCATGGTCACCGAGATGTCGAGAGCCGGCGCCGCGGTCTCGACGCCGAACTCGGCCGCCTCCCGCACCGTGCGGAGCACGTGGGCGGTCTCGAGCAGCTCTTTGGCCGGGATGCAGCCGACGTGCAGGCAGGTGCCACCGAGCTTGTGCATCTCCACCAGCGCCACGTTCAGGCCCGCCGACGCACCGTACAGCGCCGCGCCGTAGCCGCCGGGTCCACCGCCGATGACGATCAGGTCGAAGGAGCTCGCGTCGTTGGACATGGAGGGGACTCTACCCACAGACCCACCGACCGGTCCCGGCCGGGTGGACCCACCAGCAGTGCCGTCAGGGGATGCCGATCGCCGGGTCAGCTCGCGATGAGCACCTGCACCGTGAAGGCCACCAGGATCGCCAGACCGCACAACAGCGAGGCCAGGATCAACATCCGCGTGCTCACCTTCTCGATGCTATCCACGGCTGTGCCCTGCCTCCGAGACCACGCCGGATCCCCACCGCCGGCTCTGCTGCTACCCAAGGTGTGCCCGGCCCCCGAGAGCACGCGGGATCGCCATCCGCCCGCCCGATTGCGGCTATCCACGGCTGCGCCCGGCCTCCGAGACCACGCCGGATCGCCATCGCCTGGTCTGCTGCGACCCTCGGGTGTGCCCGACCCCGAGACCACGCGGGATCGCCATCGCCCTGCTCGCTCGATTGCGGGTACGGGGTATGCAGGCTGCTACTCTCCGTGTGAGCCGCACCACCCCCCGAGGGCTCCGGGCGAATGACCGACACGGGCGACGACATCGACACCAGCGACCCGGCATCGCTGGCAGCTGTCGCGCTGTACCACACCATCGCCAGCCTGCGCCCGTCCGCGGCGCGCCATGCAGCCCGCCGGGTGGTGCTCGCCGACCTGCTCACCCGGGAGCTGACCGCCGAAGACCGGGCCACGGCGCTCACCGCTTCCCTTCTTGCGGACATCGGCCGGGTGGTCCTGCGACTCCCCGCCGGCGAGGCCGCCGAGCGGGGCGGCAACCTGTTGCGGGGCATCGCCGGCCTCGAGGCCACCGCCGAGGCGGTCATCTGCCGGCACGAGCGAGTCGACGGCACCGGGGTCCCGGCCGGCTTGTCCGGCGACGAGATCCCACTGGGTGCCCGGGTGGTGGCCCTGACCGACCTGGTCGTCAGCACCCGGCGAGCCACCCCGATCGACTGGGATCGCCGGATCGAGCTCATGAAGGACAGTGCGGGCACCAGCCTCGACGTCGAGTTGGCCGATCGGGCCTTCGACCTGCTCCGCACCCGGGACGTGAGAACCCTCGTTGAGGCAGCCACGGTGGGCATGGCGATCGCAGTCGTGGAGCGGGCCATCACCGTCC
>JBFINV010000312.1:0-2723 GCA_041611015.1 Acidimicrobiales bacterium
CGCCAAGGACGCCCGCCAGGCGGCGCACGAGGTGGTGGTCGAGACCCTACGGTCCCACTACCCGGCCCACGTGCCCCGCCACGTCGACGACCTGGTGCGGGCGAACCACCGCATCCACCTGGACCGACCCCCGCACCTGCAAGAGGCGTCCGGCACCGCGGCGGGCTGAGCGGCCGTGCCCGACTGGACCAGCGAGGCCGCTTGGGCGGGGAGCCGGCTCCCGGTGGAGCGGGCGTCGGCGCCGCCGGCGGAGGTCTACGCCGACCAGGAGCTCTTCGAGCTGGAGCAGCAGCGGGTCTTCGCCACCAGCTGGGTTCCGGTGGCCCTGAGCGACCAGCTGCGGCGGGGGCGGCTCCTGGTGCGTACGGTCGCCGGCCGGTCGATCATCCTCACCCGCAATGTCGCGGGCGAGCTCCGGGCGTTCCACAACTCCTGTCGGCACCGGGGCACCGAGCTGGCCGAGCGCGACTGCGACATCGGGTCGACCATCCGCTGCCCGTACCACCGGTGGGGATACTCGGTCGACGGGGCGCTGGTGGCGACGCCGAACTTCGCCGACGCCGGCGTCGAGGACTTCGACCGGGCCGACTACGGGCTGCACCCGGTGCGGGTGGACGAGTGGGGCTGTCTGGTGTTCGTGTGCCTGGATCCGGTGACCCGACCGCTGGCGCAGTGGCTTGGCGACCTTCCCGACCGTCTCGGCGGCTACGGCCTGGAGGGCTGGCGCAGCGTCGAGTCGCAGCAGGTGACCGTCGAGGCCAACTGGAAGCTCATCGCCGAGAACTTCCAGGAGTACTACCACCTCCCCTGGGTCCATCCGGAGCTGGCCAAGGTGTCCCGGGTGCGGGATCACTACCGCTACCAGGGGCCGGGGATGTACTGCGGCCAGACGACGACCCCGGTGTCCGAGGACGAGCGCGACGACTGGACCGCGATGCCCGCCGCCGCCGGCCTCGTCGAGTCCGATCGCTGCAGTGGTCGTTTCATCAGCATCTTCCCGACAGCGCTGCTGTCGCTGCTGCCCAACCACGCGTTCGTCATCCTGCTCGATCCGGTGAGCGCCGGCGTGACCGTGGAATCGTGCACCTGGCTCCTCCCGCCCGGCGAGCGCGACCCCGAGCCCGAGGCCTTCGCCACCACCCGGGGCTTCTGGCTCGACGTCAACGGCGAGGACATCGACATCGTGCAACGGGCCCAGCGGGGCCTGGCCCGGGGCGGCTACACGTCGGGGCGGCTGTCGCCGAGGTTCGAGGAGCCGCTCCACCGGTTCCACAACATGATCGCTGACCGCTTCGTCGGCCTGGACCGGGTCCCCGACGGTGACCCCTCCGACGGCGAACCTCGCTACGGCACCGCCGCCAACCCCCTCCCGTACCGCCCCGCCAGACCCTCGATCTGAGCTCGAGGGGATCTCCTACCTGGGGTTCCTCGGGGTGCCGTTGCCGAAGCGGGGCAGGAGGGCGGCGGCGAGGGCCGAGGCCCGGGCCGGGAAGGCCACGTAGCGCTGCTGCTGGTCGAACGGCAGCGGATCACGCGACAGGATGCGGGAGACCACATAGAGCGCGATGAGGGTGTAGATGCCAGCGATCACCCAGAAGAACATCCGCACGTCGACGGTGGCCATCAGGCCTGCGGTCACCAGCGGCCCCAGGATGGCGCCGGCACCGTTGACCCGGACCAAGGTGGCGCTGGCGCCGAGGATCTCCTCGTTGGCCAGCCAGTCATTCGTGTACGCCATGGTCAGCGAGTACATCGGGTACATCGTCCCGCCCAGCAGGAACATCGCCAGGATGGCCACCGACGATCGATCCGCGACCGTCAGGGCACCGAGAGCACCGACGATCGCTCCCGCAGCCACCCCGATCATGACCCCCCGGCGGGGGAAGTGGTCCGACAGCCATCCGATCGGCCACTGGAACACGATGGCGCCGATCATGGGGGCGAACAAGAAGAGCGAGATGCGCGACGGCGACATGTCGACGCTGGCGGCGTAGACCGCGCCCATACCCATCAGCGCACCCACCCCCATGCCGTTCCAGAACATGGACACCAGCCCGGTCGGGACCCGGTGGAGCAACTCGGTGAGATCCAGGGGCTTCGGGGTGAGTCGGGGCGGAGAGCTCGTGGCAGACAAGGTGACGGGGACCAGCGACAGCGAGACGAGGACCGACACCAGGATGAACAGCCGGAACCCGCTCTGGTCGTCGATGTTGAGCATGAGCTGGCCGACGCCCAGACCGCCCATTGTGACCAGCATGTACACCGACAACATCCGGCCCCGGGTCCGGTTGGTGGCGAGGTCGTTGAGCCAGGACTCGACCACCACGTAGATCCCGGCCATGGCTGCGCCGAACAGGAAGCGCATGGCGGTCCAGGTGAGCGGGGTGACGGACAGCGCCTGGATCAACACCACGCTCGAGGCCACCGATGCCAGCCCGGCGAACACCCGGATGTGGCCCACCTTCTCCAGGGCGTGCTCGGTGTAGCGGGTACCGGCCATGAAGCCGACGAAGTAGGCGGCCATGATGATGCCGGTGATGGAGAGGCCGAACCCTTCGGCTTCGGACCGGACCCCCATCAGCGCGCCGTTGAGGCCGTTGCCCACCATCACGAGCAGCAGCCCCATCAGCAGCGCCCAGGTCGCGGCCGCGACCGCGCTCTTCGAGAGCCACGGCCCGCCTGTGGACGTGGCAGCCTCGTCCGGGGCGGGCGCGATGCTCGAC
>JBFINV010000313.1:0-2704 GCA_041611015.1 Acidimicrobiales bacterium
CCGGTGAGGGGGTCGTAGAGCGCTCGCCGGGTGAGCTCCTCGTATCGGGCCCGCTCCTCGGTGACGTCGTGGCTGACGACCAGCACGTAGGACACGAAGCCGTCGCCGCCGTACTCGGCCAGGGCTCGAGAGTGGATCCGCCGGTTGTCGTCGGTCTCCCAGTCGAACTCCACCGGCTGACCGGTCGAGACCACGTGGGTGAGGGCGTCACGCCAGATCCGCTGGGCGGCCTCCGTGAAACCCACGTCGTCGAGGAAGGGATCGGTGAGCAGCAGGTCGTGGGTCCCCATAACCAGCGGCTCGAACTGGGGGCTGTGGTACTCGAGGTCCATCGACGGGGTCCAGCGGGTGACAGCCATGTCCACCCCGTCGAGCACGTGTTGGAAGTCGTCGGAGAGGCCCCGTAGCTTCTGCTCGTCGATGTACTCCTCGGTCACGTCGCGCAGCGACACGACGATGGTCGACTCCCCGAACGAGACCGGGTCGACGAAGACCTCGACATAGACGTCCTGCTTGCTGGAGGGCTTCAGCCAGTGTCGGCCCAGAGCTCCGGTCCAGCCGGCGTCGGCGGCCTTCTGGATCGCCTGGAGCAGGTTGTGGCCCTGGCGCTCCTTCAGCAG
This sequence comes from Acidimicrobiales bacterium, assembly GCA_041611015.1. Taxonomy (GTDB): domain Bacteria; phylum Actinomycetota; class Acidimicrobiia; order Acidimicrobiales; family UBA8592; genus JBFINV01. The sequence continues at coordinate 621 of JBFINV010000313.1, forward strand.
CTCGGAGATGTTGACGCCCAGCAGGTCCGCAGGGGCCTTGCCGGTCAGCTGCTCGCCCGAGTCCGAGACCGAGCGGATCGTGCCCTCGGCGTCGAGGGTCACGAGCATGGTGGTGCCGGCGGAACTGCCCGGCGCGTCCGTCGTCGTGCTGGTCGTCGTCATCGTGGCTTTCTCTCACCCGCCGTCCCCTCACAGCTTCGGCCGGGGCCCGGTCGCGCTTGAGGAAATCGGGCCTCGGGCCGGCAACGGGGCCGTTCGGCCCACGCCGGCCCACCCGGGCGAAGCCGGGTCGGTCGTGTTCTCTGGCGAGATCCGAGGACACTGGTCCGGCCGCCTGGGTGACGGTATGGGGATACGGTGCGGCTGTGGACCTGACCGGCGAGTGGCGGGCGACCGCGGCCGACGAGACGTTGCAGCGGTCCTTCCAGCTGCAGGGGTTCGACGACAGCGACTGGGAGCAGGTGTCGGTGCCGGGGCACTGGCAGGACACGCCGGCGCTGGCCGACGCCACGTCGGTGCTGTACCGGCGGGCCTTCGAGCACCAGGTGCCCGCAGAGGAGGGGGGTCGCTCCTGGCTCGAGCTCGACGGCATCTTCTACCAGGGCGACGTCTGGCTCGACGGCGAGTACCTCGGCGACACCGAGGGCTACTTCATCCGCCATGCCTTCGACGTGACCGATGCCCTCCGGGCCCGGTCCGAACACGAGCTCGCGATCGAGGTGGGCTGCGCCCCGGGGGGGCCGTTCCCCAAGCGCCGCGGGCTGCTCGGCATCTTCGAGGGAGGCAACGACCTCGTCCCCCGGGGCAACCCGGGTGGGATCTGGGCCCCGGTCCGGCTCCGTCACACCGGGCAGGTGCGGATCCACGGGCTCCGGGCCATCTGCGCGGAGGCCGGCGCCACGAAGGCGGTGATCGCGGTCCGAGCCATGCTGGTCTCCCATTCGTCGCGCACCGTGCGGCTGGTCACCGAGATCGCCGGGCAGCGCCACGAGGCCGAGCACAGCGTGGCCGACGGTCCGAACGAGGTGGCCTGGGAGATCGAGGTGCCCGAGCCCGATCTGTGGTGGCCCCACGGCCTCGGCGACCAGCCGCTGTACGAGCTGACGGTGCGGGCCGAGACCCGGGCCGGCGAGTTCAGCGACGTGCACGGCCAGCGCATCGGGCTGCGAACCATCGACATCCGCCGGTGGCGGGCGGAGGTCAACGGCGAGCGGCTCTTCCTCAAGGGCGTCAACACCGGACCGGCCACCGCGGGCCTGGCTCACACCTTCCAGGCCGAGGTGGATCGCCAGCTGGAGCTGGCTGTCGAGGCCGGCTTCGACCTGGTCCGCCCCTACGGGCACGTGGCCCACGACCTCTTCTACGACCGGGCCGATCAGGCGGGGCTGCTCGTCTGGCAGGACCTTCCCCTGGTGGGCTCGGCGTCGAGCAGCATGCGGGGCGAAGCGGTGCGCCAGGCCCGAGCCATGGTCGACCAGCTGGGGCACCACCCCAGCATCGCCACCTGGAACGCCCACGTCGGACCGGCGCCGGAGTGGATGGAGGCGTCACCGCCGGCAGCCCGGCGGGCGTTGGCCAGGGTGGCCGGCCATCAGCTGCCCACCTGGACCAAGTCGGTGCTGGACCGATCGGTCAGGCGGGTGTTCGAGGGCCAGGACGGTTCCCGCAACACCAGCGGGTACACCGGGGTGCTGCCTCACGCGCCCACCCTGGAGAGCTCGCCCAGCCACCTGTGGCTGGGCTGGCGTCGCGGATCGGAGCGGGACCTACCCGAGTACGCCGCCCGCTGGCCGGCCCAGGTCCGGTTCGTGGCCGAGTTCGGCGCCCAGTCCCTACCCGACGACACACCGTTCATCGACGCCGAGGCCTGGCCCGAGCTCGACACCGAGGACCTCGAGGCCAGCTACGGGTACCAGGCAGCGTCCTTCGCCCGGTACGTGCCTCCTGACGGGCACCCCAGTCTGGATTCGTGGCGGGAGGCGAGCCAGCGCTACCAGGCCGGCCTGCTGCGCCGCCAGCTCGAGGCCCTGCGGAGGCTGAAGTACCGACCCACCGGCGGCTTCTGCGTGCATCATCTCCAGGAG
>JBFINV010000314.1:0-2678 GCA_041611015.1 Acidimicrobiales bacterium
GGCGCTCCGGAGGCGACTGCTGCCGCATTCGTCGACCGTAGCGACGGCCAGCGCTGGTATCGCACCGGCGATCGGGCCCGCTGGCGTCCCGACGGTGAGGTGGAGCTGGCTGGCCGTCTCGACGACCAGGTGGAGGTCGACGGTCATCGCATCGAGCCCGCGGAGATCGAGGCCGCCTTGCGATCGCTCGCCGGCGTGACCGATGCCGTCGTGGTGCTCACCACCGGCGCCCGCGGGACCCCGCATCTGCAGGCGGCGGTGACTGCGGCTGGGCCGGCCGACCCCAAGGCGCTGCGGCGGGCGCTGACCGAGCTCCTCCCGGCGCCGATGCTGCCGCGCCGGGTACACGTGCTCGAGGAGCTGCCCCGGGCCAGCGGCGGCAAGATCGACCGGCACCAGCTCCGCACGCTGCTGGCTGGCGAGGAGCCCACTCAGGTCGGGGCCGACCCGGGCATGTCCGCGACGGCTCACCAGCTCGCCCGGTTGTGGGCCGAGCTGCTCGAGGTCGACCATGTGGGACCCCACTCGGACTTCTTCGAGCTCGGGGGCCGCTCGCTGACCGCGGTGCGCCTCGCCTACCTGATCGAAGAGGAGCTGGGTGTATCGCTGCCGGTGGCTGCGATCTTCGAGCGCCCGACGGTGGCGGGACTCTCGGCGCTGATCGATGGTCGGGAACCGGGCCGAGCCGACTCTGCCGGTGCGGTCGTTGCGGAGCCGGCGCCGGTTCCGGTGATCCAGGCCACGTCGACCCCGGCCGCAGTGGCGCCCCCATCGGTTCCTCCTGCGGCCTCCGAGCCAGCGTCGCTCCGGACCGGCCCGGTGCTCACCGAGCCGGCCCGGCTGCACCTGGATCGGGCGCCGCTCTCGTTCGCCCAGCAGCGCCTGTGGCTGCACCAGCAGCTGCATCCCGGCGCTCTCGACTACCTGATCCCCGTGCGGTTCCGGCTGCGGGGCCCGCTCGACGACACCGCGCTGGATGTCGCCACCGGGTGGCTGGTCGCCCGCAACGAGATCCTGCGGACCCGGATCGTCCTCGGCGCCGACGCCCGGCCCACCCAGGTCATCGACCCCGTGCACGGGTCCGCGCGTGAGGTCGGCGCGGCGCGCATCAGCCGGGTTCAGCTCGACCACGTCGACCCCCGACAGCGCCTGAGCCGGGCCGAGGCCATGGCCGATCGCTACGGCGAGACCCGGATCGACCTCAGCGTGGACCATCCCTTCGACGCTCAGCTGATCCAGCTGTCTCCGACCGACCACCTGCTCACCTTCCGGTTCCACCACATCGCCATCGACGACGACGGGATCGCCCTCGCCCTGCGGGACCTGAGCCGTTCGTACGCCGCGGCGCTGACAGGCGCGGATGCTCCGGAGCCGGTGCCCCTCCAGTACGCCGACTTCGCGGTCTGGCAGCGGGCCCAGCTGGCCGAGGGGACCCACGAGGACTCGATGCAGTACTGGCGAGAGAAGCTGGGCGACTCGCCCGAACCCGTCGATCTTCCGGGCAGGCTCGCCGACCCCACCGTCGGCGGGACCGTCGTACACCACGAGGTGGACCTGCCGACGTCGGTCAGCCGCCGCCTGCTGGAGCTCGCCCAGCGGCGGGGGGTGTCGCCCTTCCAGCTCCTGGTGGCCCTGACCACAGCGGTCCTCCATCGGGTCACCGGGACCGACGACGTGATCCTGGGGGCCCCGGGCACCGAGCGTCGCCGCGCCACGCTGGCCGACATGGTCGGCCTGTTCGTCAACACCGTGATCATCAGGTCTCGCACCGAGCCCTCGTGGTCGTTCTCCGAGCTCCTCGGCCACGTCCGCCGGTCCGTGGGGGAGGCCATCGACCACAGCGGCGTGCCCTACGACGCCCTGCTCGACGACCTGGGCATCGAGCGGGGCGCGGCCGGGCTGCCGCTGGTGCGGGTCCTGTGCGTGATGAGCGAGCAGTCCGGGTCGGACCCGTTGACGCTACGCGACCTCGACATCGAGGCCGGCACCAACCCCAAGGTGCGTTCGGGCTCGGTGGCCGACCTGATGGTTCGCGGCAGGTTGAAGGCCGACGGGCGGCTGGAAGTCACCCTCCGCCACGACGACGGCGTGCTCGAGAGCTGGGTGATGGCCCAGCTGGCCCGGGCCGTCGGCCACCTGGCGGCCACGGTTGCCGCGGATCCGGATCGGCCGCTCGCCTCGATCCCACCCCTCGACGATGCCGAGGCCCACTGGCTGGCGGTGGAACTGAACCGGACCGAGGTCGCGTTCCCTGCGGACACCCGACTCGAAGAGACCTTCGCGCAGGTTGCAGCCACCCACCCCGCAGCCATCGCCGTCCGTGACGGTGACCGGTCGATCAGCTACCACGAGATCGAGCTCGAGGCCGCGGGGTTGGCCGCCAAGCTCACCCAGCTCGGGGTCCGGCGGGGCGACCGGGTGGCGGTCGAGCTCGAACGCAGCGCCGAGCTGGTCGTCGCCCTGGTTGGGATCCTCCAGGCCGGCGCCGTCTACCTGCCGATGGACCCGACGCTGCCACCGGCTCGACGAGCCCAGGTGCTCGAGCTCGGCGGTGCTGGCGCCGTGGTCACGCTGGCGGAGGGTCGAGGCCTGCAGGTGGAACCGCTCGACCCCCCGAACGTGAACCTGCCCAGCGGCGAGAGCGATCCGGCGTACGTGATGTTCACCTCCGGCTCCAC
>JBFINV010000315.1:0-2624 GCA_041611015.1 Acidimicrobiales bacterium
ACGTCATGGGCCCCAGTGCCAGGTCCCCCATGTCCACGCCGACCACGTCGTCGGGGAGCGGGGTCTCGAAGGCCAGCAGATCCTCCAGGTCGACTCGCTGACCCTGCTCCTGTGGCTCACCGTCGCCGCCACCGGTGCAGCCGCCGACGAGGGCGATCCCGCACAGCACCACGACGAACAGCCGCATCGCTCCCATCTTCACCCATCGGCCGCGTTGGCTGGCCGGCAAGGACGGGAGCGCGCCGAACGGCAGCGCCCTCGGCGCCGAACCGGGTCGACCCTCAGCCGGTGGCGGCCCTCTGGTAGGCCGCGGCCAGCTTGGAGTCGTAGTGATTGGCGGCGTAGCCGGGGCCGTTGTACCGCCTCGCGAAACCAGCCCAGTCGTGGTTCATGAGCTTGCTGATCAGGTCGTTGTTGGCGATGAAGTTCATCATGTGCCAGGCCTGCCAGTACTCGCCTGCGAACGCCTGCGTCACCAACTCGGTCACCGATTGGCAGCCCACCACCTTGAAGTTGAAGCCCATGACCTGGCCCAGCCCCCACGACGCACTCTGCAACGCCATGATCTCGTCGAACTCCATGGCGTCGAGGAGCCGAGGCCACTCGGCCGAGCCGCCCTTGTACAGGCTCCGATCCCAGGTCCGGGTGGCGAGGTCCGGGCGGACCTTCGACACCGCCACCGGGGTCAGCCGGTAGAACTGCTGGGCCTCGAAGAGGATCTTGGGTCTGGCCGGTGGTGGCTCCGACAGCAGGAATCCCGATCCGGACGACTCGACCGCCATGACTGCGGAAACCAGCTCTCGCTCGATCCCGAACTCCTGGGCCAGATCGTCGAAGTCCTCCTCAGCGAGGGCCATCTGCACGAAGCCGTCGGGAATCGTGCAGATCGACGGTCTGCCGTCGGGGTAGGTGATCGGCGGGTAGACGTAGCCGATGCCTTCGGGTACCGGTCGCATGGCACCCCCCTTTTCTCTTTCCGCCTGGGGCCCGGCGTGGGCTCCCCCGCTCACCGTAATCCCTCACCCGCACCAGCGAAACGGGGCCGGGTCGCGGCTGCTCGTAGACTCGCTGGATGGTGGCTGCGACCAACCCGGTTCTCGCGCAGCTGCGGCGAGGGGACCACGTCGAGTCCCAGCATCGCGGCGCCTGGGTGGTGGTCGACACCGGCGGTGACGTCCTGCACCACTGCGGTGACCCGGACCAGGAGGTGTTCGCTCGCAGCTCCACCAAGAGCATCCAGGCACTGCCGCTGATCGAGACCGGGGTGGCCGAGCGCCTGGGGGTCACCGACGCCGAGCTGGCCCTCGTGGCTGCGTCACACAACGGCGAGCCGGTCCACGTCCAGACCGCCCGCTCCCTGTTGGCGCGTGCCGGTTTGAGCGAGGCCGACCTGCGCTGCGGTCCGCAACGGCGCGCCGGCACCGGCGACGACACCACCCCGACCCGGGTCGCCAACAACTGCTCGGGCAAGCACGCCGGGTTCCTGGTCGCCACGGCTGCGCTGGGCCACGACCCTGCCGCCTACCTCGAACCCGCCAGCCCGCTCCAGGAAATGGTGCACGACGCCGTGCTCGCCCTGACCGGAGCCGATGCCGGTGAGGTCACGGTCGCAATCGACGGCTGCAGCGCCCCCACCTTCCGGCTCCCGTTGCGGAGCCTCGCCACCGGGCTGGCCCGGATGGCCAATCCCGAGCGGCTGGAGCCGACCCGGGCAGCGGCCTGCCGGCGGATCGTGGCTGCGGTCGCCGCACACCCGGAGCTGGTCGGGGGCACCTCACCGCCCCGGTTCGACACCGCGCTGGTCTCGGTCACTGCCGGCCGCCTGTTCGCCAAGGGCGGGGCCGAGGGGGTCCAGACCGTGGGCGTGGTCGGCGCCGACCTGGGATTCGCCGCCAAGATCGACGACGGGTCGACCCGATCGCTGCACCGTCTCACCATCGGGGTGCTGGCCCGGCTGGGCCACCTCCGACCGAGCGAGCTGGAGGGGCTGGCGCCCTGGCACGATCCGGTGCGGCGCAACCGTGACGGCCTCGATATCGGCCGGCACGAGCTGTGCCCCGACGTACTCCCCGACCGGGCCTGACCGATCAGGCGGCCGGAGCCAACTCCAGCACCTGCTGGTAGGTCGGCCGGTTGGTGGCTCGGAAGTCGTCGGCGATCAGCCCGGGGATGAAGGTGGTGCGCAGGCCGGCGCGCCGCCAGGCGCTGGGGTCGTCTCCCTGCTCGGCGGCCAACCGGGCGGTGACCTCGTCGATCACGGCCCACAGCGACGACCGGCACTCGTCGAGGTCCCCGGCCCCGCAGTAGGAGAGCTCGAAGGGGCCCTCGACGGGCCGGCCCAGGAGGGTGCGAAGGTCCTTGTCGACGAAGCTCGCCGATCCGATGCCACGAACGACCACCCCGTCGTCGATCACCGAGCCGAACACCGGCTCGGCCACCGCTCCTGCCAGCAGCTCGAACAGCTCGGCGAAGATCAGGGCCCCGGCCCGGTCGTAGTCCCCGTCCTCGTCGGCGTCGACGAGCGGGGCGTCGTCGGCCACCCACCCGTCCAAAAGAGCGACTGCCTGACCGGCCACCTCGGTCGGTGGCTCGGAGCCGGCGAGCACCTCGCTGATGACCGGCCA
>JBFINV010000316.1:0-2590 GCA_041611015.1 Acidimicrobiales bacterium
AACGCCTTGTCCACCACCAGGTGCTCGGCCGCCATGTCGTGGCCCTTCTGCCGGTAGTTGCGGAAGCCGTCGGCGATGGGCTCGAGCGGGGCGAACGAGTCGGCGTCGGTCCAGTCCTGGGTGGCGTCGGTGCGCCCGGGGCTGAACGGGACCTGCACCTCGTGGCCGCCGGCCCGGGCCGCCTGTTCGACCGCAGCGCAGCCGCCCAGCACGATCAGGTCCGCGAGCGACACCCGCTTGCCGCCGCTCTGGGAGTCGTTGAACTCCTGCTGGATCCCTTCGAGGGCGTCCACCACCCGCAGGACCCCGGAGGTCACGTTGACGTCCCACTCGGCCTGGGGCGACAGCCGGATCCTGGCACCGTTGGCGCCGCCTCGCTTGTCGGTGTCGCGGTAGGTCGACGCCGACGCCCAGGCAGTGGAGACCAGCTGGGAGATCGACAGCCCCGAGTCGAGGATCGTGGCCTTGAGCGACGCGATGTCGCCGTCGTCGATCAGCTCGTGGTCGACGGCCGGGATCGGATCCTGGAACATGAGCTGCTCGTCGGGGACCCAGGGGCCGAGGTAGCGCTCGACCGGGCCCATGTCGCGGTGCAGCAGCTTGAACCATGCCCGGGCGAAGGCGTCGGCGAGCTGGTCGGGGTTCTCGTAGAACCGCTGCGAGATCTCCTTGTAGACCGGATCGACCTTCATCGACAGGTCGGTGGTGGCCATCATCGGCGCATGCTTCTTGGAGGGGTCGTGGGCGTCGGGGACCAGGTCCTGCTCCTCGACGGCCTTCGGGGTCCACTGGTGCGCACCTGCAGGGCTCTTGGTCAGCTCCCACTCGTATTTGAACAGCATGGTGAAGTAGCCGTTGTCCCACCGGATCGGGTCCGGGGTCCAGGCACCCTCCAGGCCGCTGGTGATGGTGTCGCTGCCCATGCCGGTGCCGTAGCTGACCCGCCAGCCCAGGCCCTGCTCGTCGAGACCGGCGCCCTCGGGTTCGGGGCCGGCGTACTCGTCGGGGTCGGCGGCGCCGTGGGTCTTGCCGAAGGTGTGCCCACCCGCGATGAGGGCCACGGTCTCCTCGTCGTTCATGGCCATGCGGGCGAAGGTCTCCCGGATGTCGCGAGCTGCGGCCATCGGGTCGGGGTTGCCGTTGGGGCCCTCTGGGTTGACGTAGATCAACCCCATCTGGACCGCACCGAGCGGGTTCTGCAGCTCGCGGTCGCCGTGGTAGCGCTCGTCGCCGAGCCAGACGTCCTCGGGGCCCCAGTACACGTCCTCCTCGGGGGCCCAGATGTCCTCGCGGCCACCGCCGAAGCCGAAGGTCCTGAAGCCCATGGTCTCGAGGGCCCGGTTGCCCGCGAAGATCAACAGGTCGGCCCAGGAGATCTTGCGCCCGTACTTCTTCTTGACCGGCCACAGCAGCCGGCGGGCCTTGTCCAGGTTGGCGTTGTCCGGCCAGCTGTTGAGCGGGGCGAAGCGCTGGGCCCCGCTGCCGCCACCACCCCGGCCGTCATCGATCCGGTAGGTGCCTGCGGCGTGCCAGGTCATCCGGATGAAGAACGGCCCGTAGTGGCCGTAGTCCGCCGGCCACCACTCCTTCGAGTCGGTCATGACCGCGTCGACGTCCCTGGCGAGGGCGTCGAAGTCGAGGCTGTTGAACTCCGCGGCGTAGTCGAAGTCCGGGCCCATCGGATCGGCCTGGGGATGGTTCTGCCGCAGGATCCTCAGGTTCAGCTGGTTTGGCCACCAGTGCTGGTTCGCAGTGATCCCGACCGCCTGGTGGGCGGTGCTCATCACCGGGCACCTCGCCGCCGACGGCTCGTCGCTGGTGGTCACCGTGCCGTGTTCTTCGTTGCTCATGTCTCCCTCGGATGTTGGTGTGGCGGATGTTGCGATGTTGGTTGTGGCCCGGGCTCAGGTGCTTGCGGCACCGTCCCGGCAGACGGGGCACTGGCCCCAGTAGATGACCTCGGCCTCGTCGATCTCGTAACCGCGGTCGTCGGCCGCGTCCAGGCACGGCGTGGTGCCGACCGCGCAGTCGACGTCGACCATACGACCGCAGCTGCGACAGACCAGGTGGTGGTGATTGTCGCCCACGCGGTCCTCGTAGCGCGCCGGCGACCCGGCAGGCTGGATGCGGCGGAGCAGCCCCTTGTCGACCAGCATGCCCAGGGCGTCGTAGACGGCCTGGCGCGAGATGGCGCCGATCTCGCCGCGGACCGCCTCGGCCACCTCGTCGGCGGAGCCGTGGGGGCGATCCCGAACCGCACGCAGGACAGCCAACCGCTGGGCGGTCACCTGCACGCCGTGCTGGCGGAGCAGGTCGGCCGGTCCGGTGGCGGGCTCGACGGGCAAGGCCACATCATGTGCCCGATTCCAGACTGTGTCAAGGATTGTTCGCAGACCAGGACGGTGGCTGCGAGAGGGCGGCGGGCTGCCTCGGCAACGCCCTTTTTGTCACACCCCCTCTCCACTGTTGGATGTATGTTCGGTGAGCTCGAGCGGGCGATGCGACGGGTCGAAGAGGCCATCGCCGATTTGGATGGTCGAGCCCACGACCCGGCCGCGGTCCTGGAGCTGCTGGTGGGTCACGAGCACCG
>JBFINV010000317.1:0-2576 GCA_041611015.1 Acidimicrobiales bacterium
CACCGGCGGCGAGGTCAAGGTGGGCGGGCACCAGGCCTCGTCTGCGTCGATGGTGTCGATCATGACCGCCCTGTGGTTCGCCCACATCGGCGGCGAGGACAAAGTGGCGGTCAAGCCCCACGCCTCGCCCGTCTACCACGCCATCAAGTACCTCACCGGCGAGCTCGACCGGTCCTACCTCACCTCGCTCCGTCAGCTCGGCGGGTTGCAGGCGTACCCGTCACGCACGAAGGACCCCGACGTGGCCGACTTCTCCACCGGCTCCGTCGGCCTGGGCGCGGTGGCGCCGCTGTTCTCCGCGGCCACCCGGCGTTACGTGGACGCCCGCTTCGGAGCCCGGCCCCCGGCCCGGTTCATCGCCACCGTCGGCGACGCGGAGCTCGACGAGGGGAACGTGTGGGAGGCCATCGCCGATCCGGCCACCCAGGGGCTCGGCAACGTGACCCTGGTGGTGGACCTGAACCGGCAGAGCCTGGATCGGGTCGTGCCCGGCATCCAGGCTGTCCGCCTGGAGCGCTTCTTCGCCGACGCCGGCTGGCACGTGGTCGAGGCCAAGTACGGCAAGCGGTTGCAGAAGGCCTTCACCGAGCCGGGCGGCGACGCGCTGCGGGCCCACATCGACGACATGCCCAACGAGGCCTACCAGTCCCTCTTCGCGCTGGAGGGCCAGGCCCTGCGAACCAAGTTCCTGGAGGATGCCGACCTCGACGTCCGTTCCTACGTGGACGGGCTCGACGACTGCGAGCTGGCACCGCTGGTGTTCAACCTCGGCGGTCACGACCTGGGTCTGCTGGTGGAGTCCTTCGCCGAGTGCGACGCGGTCGGCGACCGGCCCAGCGTGGTGTTCGCCTACACGATCAAGGGTTGGTCCCTCCCGATGGCCGGCGACCCACTGAACCACGCGGCGCTGCTGACGGGGGACCAGATCGACGCCTTCCGGGCTGCGGTCGGCCTCGACGAGGCCACCGAGTGGAACCGGTTCCCCCCCGACAGCGCCGCGGGTCGCCTCTGCGCGGCGATCGGCGCCGAGATCAACAACGAGCCCCCGCGGCCCCGGCCCACGCTGGCGATCCCGCTCGGCGTGGGGCGCTTCGGCGCGGCAGCGGTGTCGACCCAGGAGGCCTTCGGGCGGATCCTGACCGGTCTCGCCGACGTCGAGGACGTCCGGCCCCGGCTGGTCACCACCTCGCCCGACGTCTCGATTTCGACCAACTTGGGCGGGATCATCAACAAGCTCGGTGTGTTCGCGCCCGAGCCCCGAGACGACCATGGCGGCGCCGAGCGGCTGCTGCGATGGGCCCCGGATCCGTCGGGTCACCACATCGAGCTCGGGATCTCCGAGATGAACCTGTTCCTCCTTCTGGGCCAGCTCGGGCTGGCCCACGAGCATCACGGCGAGATGCTGCTGCCCGTGGGCACGGTCTACGACCCCTTCGTGCTCCGTGGCCTCGACGCCTTCGTGTACTCGCTCTACAACGGGGGCCGCTTCGTGGTCGCGGGCACGCCCTCGGGGGTGACCCTCGCTCCGGAAGGAGGCGCGCACCAGTCCACGATCACGGCCTCGGTCGGTCTGGAGCTGCCCGGGGTGTGCTTCTGCGAGCCCGGCTTCGCACGCGAGGTCGACTGGCTCCTCTGCGACGGCCTGGCCCGGCTGGCGGCCCCCGACGGCGAGAGCATCTACCTCCGGCTCTCGACCCGACCCGTCGACCAGGCGCCGTTCGTCGAAGCCGTCGACCGGATGGGGGAGGAGGCCATACGCGCCGGTGTGCTCGCCGGCGGGTACCGGCTCCGGGAGCCGTCGGCCTCGGAGGGGCCCGGCGTGATCCTCGCCACCTGCGGGGCCACCGCCCCGGAGGCCTCGAGCGCCGCTCAGGAGCTCGAGGACGAGGGGGTGGCGGCGACGGTGCTGATGATCACCAGCGCCGACCGTGTCTACCGAAGCTGGCAGGGGTCCTTGCGGGCCCGGGTCACCGGGTCCAGGCCCACCGGAGCAGGCCAGCTGGCGCGGCTGGTGGCGCCCGCCGAGCAGGCCTGGCCCCTGGTCTCGGTCCACGACGCCGCCAGCCACTCCCTGGCCTGGCTCGGTTCGGCGCTCGGGACCCGCCAGGTCCCGCTCGGCGTGGACCGCTTCGGCGAGTCGGGCACCATCGCCGACCTGCATCACGTGACCGGCATCTCGGCCGGTCACGTCGTCAACGCCGCCCTGCTCGCCCTGGACGGCGACTGATGGACTTCGACCTCCCTCCCGAGGACGACCCGCGGCGGGGCCAGGTCCGGGCATGGATAGCGGCCCATCCCGAACCCACCGCTCGTGAGCTGGCCGAGGCGGGCTACGTGGCCCCGCACTGGCCTCCTCCCCACGGGCTCGCGGCCAGCCCCATCGAGCAGCTCATCATCGACGAGGAGCTGGCCCGGGCGGGCATCAGGCGACCCCAGAACCCGATCGGCATCGGCTGGGCCGGGCCGACGATCCTCGAGGCGGGCACGCCCGAACAGCAGGAGCGCTACCTGCTGCCCCTCCTGGCCGGTGAGGAGTACTGGTGCCAGCTGTTCAGTGAGCCCGACGCCGGCTCGGA
>JBFINV010000318.1:0-2534 GCA_041611015.1 Acidimicrobiales bacterium
ATCGACACCCCGGGGCTCAACGACCTCTCACCGGTGAGCGACGACGCCCGGGTCACCCGGGCGCTGCTCGATCAAACCGCCCAGGCCACCCTGGTCCAGGTGGCCGACGCCAAGAACCTCCGCCGGGCCCTCTTGCTCACCCTCCAATTGGCCGAGCTGGAGCACCCGCGTCCCATGGTGCTGGTCCTCAACATGGCCGACGAACTCAGGGCCCGGGGCGGGGTGATCGACGTGGACCGGTTGAGCGACATGCTGGGCGTCCCGGTGGTCACCACCGTGGCCATACAGAACGAAGGCACCGACGCGCTCATCGCGGCACTGGCTCAGGCGCGGCCGCCGCGGCTCGATCGGCTTCCTGGAGCCCCGTCGCTCCTGGCCAACGGGCTCGGTGGCACCCGGGCCCGGGTGGAGCAGGTGAACGCCATTCTGGCCGAGACCTACTCGATCGAAGAGCCCGAACATCCGTCCTTTGCGGTGCGGCTCGGCTTTTGGGCCATGAGTCCGCTCCGTGGCCTGGCGATGATGGCGGTGGTGCTCCTGGCGGTGTTCTGGTTCGTGGGGCTCTTCGGTGCCGGCACCCTGGTGGACCTGCTCGAGGTGGGCGGCTTCCAGCAGCGGGTGAGCCCGGCTGCGATCCGGGCGGTGGACGCGGTGCTGCCATTCCCCCACGCGCATACGGTGGCCGAGATCGCCCACCCCATCGGCGTCCCACTCTCGCCGGCCCACGAGGTCGCGATCGCCACCCTGGCCAAGACCACCACCCTCCCGGCCTACACCATCGAGGCCGGAACCCCACTGTCGGCGACGCAATCGACCCTGCGGTTCGTGCATGACTTTCTCGTGGGGGAATTCGGCCTCATCACCATGGCCTTGAGCTACGCTCTCGCGATCGTGCTGCCGATCGTGACCACCTTCTTCCTGGTGTTCAGTGTGCTCGAGGACTCAGGCTACTTCCCCCGGATGGCCATCATGCTGAACCGCACCATGCGGGCCATGGGGCTCAACGGCAAGGCGGTGCTGCCCATGATCCTGGGCCTGGGCTGCGACACCATGGCCACCATGACCACCCGGATCCTCGAGACCAAGAAGGAACGCATCGTCACCACCATGCTCCTGGCCCTGGCGATCCCCTGCTCGGCCCAGCTGGGGGTGCTGCTGGCGCTGATGGCCACCCTGTCGCCGGTGGGGGCCGTGGTGTGGCTGGCCTTGATCGTCGGCGTGATTTTCCTGGTGGGATGGCTCACCGCCCGGGTGTTCGGCGGCGAAACCAGCGAGTTCATCCTCGAGATTCCGCCCATGCGGCGGCCCCAGCTCTCGAACGTGCTGGTCAAGACGGCGGGCCGGCTCAACTGGTACTTGAAGGAAGTGATCCCGGTGTTCGTGTTCGGAACCGCGGTGTTGTTCCTCATGAGCACGCTCAACCTGCTGGCCCTCGTGGCCCGGCTCGGCCGGCCCATCGTGACCGGCTGGCTGGGGCTCCCCCAAGAGATGGCCAACGCCTTTCTCATCGGGTTCATGCGGCGCGACTTCGGCGCGGTGTACATCCTGGACGCCGCCACCGCACCGGTGCCCTTGCTCGATCCGGTCCAGATCCTGGTCGCCATGATCACCATCACGCTCTTCATGCCGTGCTTCGCCAACTTCCTGGTGATCGTCAAGGAACACGGCATCAAGGTGGCCCTCAGCATGGCCGCCTTCATCTTCCCCTTCGCCTTCCTGGTGGGAGGCGTGGTCCACTACGCGGCGAAATGGATCCTCACTACCTGACCTGCCCGCTCTGCGGCTTCGAGTTCGACAAGGCCGACACGGTCTGTGCCCATGGCTGCCCCCTCGGCGCCATGTGCGCCCTGGTCCGCTGTCCCGCCTGCGGCTACGAGTACCCGGAGACCCCGCGGGCGGTGTCCTGGTTGGGCCGGCTCTTCCGGCGGCGCGGCGCGCCCCAGAGCCTGCCGGAGGGCATTCGTCCGCTGTCCGAGCTCAGGGGCGGCCAGCGGGCCGAGGTGATGTGTCTGGGCTCGACCCGGACCCCACGGCACACCCGGCTCGGGGTGTTCGGTCTGGTGCCCGGAGCCCAGGTCCGCGTCATCCAGCAGCGCCCGGCCTGCGTCATCAAGGTGGGCGAGACCGAGCTGGCGCTCGACCGCGAGATCGCCCGGGATATCCTGGTCGAGCCGGCCGAGGCGCCCGAGGCGGCGTGACATCGCTAGGCTCGCTTGAAGAAATCTTCACTTTTTTCTCATTAAGGTTTCGCTCCTTCGTAATCAGAGTTTCCCAACAGCCTCAATCGTAATTCGTCCCGAACGAGGAGCGTGGTATGCATCGCTTCGTGACAGGTCTGGCCGCGGGGGCCGCCGCGGCGCTCGTCATGTCCTGCGCCGGGTGGGACAACCCCGTTGCCCTTGCAGACCTCAATCCTCAGGCGGAGTTCGAAGTCTCGGTGGCGCAGGTCGAAACACTCGAGGAATTCGAGGTCCATATCCACCTGAGGGAGGGGTCGGGCCCTATGTATTTGCGCGAGGGCATCCTCGAGATCG
>JBFINV010000319.1:0-2532 GCA_041611015.1 Acidimicrobiales bacterium
ACGGTGATACGTCGCAGCCACGCCCCGCTCGACGGCGCCGACGAGGTCGCCACCCTCGACGACCTCGACCGCCTGCTCCCTCTGGCCGACCTGGTGGTGCTGGCGCTGGCGGTCACCCCCGAGACCGTCGGCGTGATCGGCGCCACCGAGCTCGCAGCCATGAAAGCCGACGCCTGGCTCGTGAACGTGGCCCGAGGCGTTCACGTGGACACCGACGCCCTCACCGAGGCGCTCGAGGGGGGCAGCATCGGCGGAGCGTGTCTGGATGTGACCGACCCCGAGCCCCTGCCCGAGGGGCACCGCCTCTGGACGCTGGACAACGTGATCATCACCCCGCACGTCGGCAACACCCCCGAGATGGGCCTGCGTCTGCTGGCCGACCGGGTGGAGGAGAACACCCGCCGCTACGCCGCAGGCGAACCCCTCATCGGCCCCGTCGACCTGGACCTGGGCTACTGAGGACAGCCGACGGCCAGGCGCCGGCGTCGAGCTGGGACCGGGTCTACTCATCGCCATCAGATGGCGACCGGGCCACCACCACGGCGTCGAGCACCAGCTCGCCGTTGCGGTGGCGCAGGACCCGCAACTCCCGCTCGACCGGCGCCTGGGCCCCGTCGAAGCTGATGACACCCGAGATGGTCTCGACGTCGCGCATGGCGCGCAGCTCCCGGGCCACCGCGGCCCCGTCGACGGTCCCTGCGGCCCGAACCGCCTGGGACCACAGGTCCGCGAGGTCTGCGCCCACGACGAAGCGTCCTGACACCGGCAGGGCGTTGTCCAACTCGACGAACCCCTGTACGGCTTCGGGCTGGCGGGGGCTGGGATCGTCGCCGTGCACCGACGACAGGGTGAGGAGGCTGAAGTCTCCGAGCCCCGGGAAGTCCAGCGGCAACCAGGTGCCCGTGTCGAAGGACGGACCGGCCACGATGGGGACATCGACTCCCACCCGGCGGAGCCCGGCCACCAGCTTCTCCCCGATGGTGGCGAACGCGCAGAACGCGACCGCGTCGGCGTCGCCCGCAGCGCGAACCTCGGTGTTGTCGTCGAAGTTGTCGGCGCCCGCCAGGCTGAAGCCCTCGGAGTAGGCGATGGTGCCGCCGAGCCCGGTCCAGTGGTCGGAGAAGGCGTTGCACTCGGCTCGGGCCTCCGGAGCAGTCCGGTCGAAGACCACGGCCACGTCGCGGTGCCCGACCGACCACATGTGTTCGGCCATGGCCACGCCATAAGCGCTCACCGGCGGCACCATCGAGAACGCCAGGGGGCCGACCTCACCGGTGGCCCAGCCGGCCTCGCTCGCACAGGGGGAGATGACCAACACCCCGGCCTCCTCGGACCGGCGTATGGCCGGCCGTGCGAAGTCCAGCTCGCAGGTGATGACGATCAGGGCCACGTCGGCGTCGATCAGCTCGGCGCTGGCCGCGTCGACCACCGACAGCCGGGAGGTGGTGTCCACCTCCATCAAGCTGATGGGCCGGTCCAGGAGGCCGCCGTCGTCGTTGATGGCCTCGACCATCGCGGCGAAGGCGATGCCGGGTGAACGGTCGAGAGCGCTCATGACGTTCCCCGGGTCCTGGGTGTCGGCCGAGCGGCCGCCGGTGTCGAGCAGGACCCCGACCAGGATCGCGTCCTCGGGGATCGGCTCGGGCGTGGGCGTGGGCGGGAGCTCGTTGGTCAGCGGCGTCGGCGACGCCGTGGTCGTGGGCTCCTCCAGCGCGGCTTCCGGGGCCCGACTGCACGCGCCAGCGAGCAGCGCGAGCGACACCAGGGAGCCCAACAGGCGCGTCGCGTGCGACATCTCCGCCGAGACGATACTGGGCCCTTCCCGGCCGCCGGAACCGCCCCCGGTGCCTGCCGCCTGGCGGATGCGGTCAGTTCAACGAGAGCTGCTCGGCCTCGTTCCACGCCCGCACGAAGCGATCGGCGCGCTCGAGCGCCTTCCCGTTGATCGGGCACTCCCCCGCGAAGACCTGCCCGGATGGCATGCCGAAGATGAACAGCCGCGACCGGGCCTTGTCGCCGGTGTCGACCACGTCCAGGGTGGTGGCTGCCAGGTCGTGGGCCTCGACCAGCTCCTTGGGCTTACCCGTGATGGAACGGCTGAACAGCAGCACCCGCTCGCGGGTGACTGCGGCGAGGAAGGCGTTGGGAATGGCGTCATCGGCCACCACCAGCTCCTCCACCTTGCCGTGCTGGGCCAGGTAGTTGGGCAGGATCGACTCCAGATCCACGTCCTCGGCCCAGGCCCCGAGGGCCGCCCGGCCCTTGATGGTGAGGGCCTGGGCGCCGAGGTAGCGCTCGTCGTCGTTGAGGACGTCGGCGGCGCAGGTGTGCATCCGCTCGACCGGGTCACGTGTCATCGGATTCCTCCGGCTGTGGTCGTCCGTCTCGGCGGCGCCGAGCTCGTTCGTCCAATCGGCAGCAGCCCCCCGCCCGTGAGCCACCCGCCCCCCCGGCGTGGGGCCCCACCGCCGATCTGTGAGAACAAATTCTCGACGAATTTGTTCTCACAGATCGCAACGGACCAACGCCCCC
>JBFINV010000320.1:0-2522 GCA_041611015.1 Acidimicrobiales bacterium
CGGGTCCCGGCGGTCGACAGGCAGAGCAGAAGCTGGTCCCGACGAAAGGATCCTGGGGAACCATGCGGCGAAAGATCGTGATGGTCGTGGCGGCACTGCTTTGCGGGGCCCTGGGGACCGCCCTGCTGGTGCGGTTCGTGCAGGGCGCCGAGAGCCGAGCCCTCGAAGGCGAACAGCTCGTCGACGTGTTCGTGGTCACCGAGTACGTGCCCGCGGGCACCACCGGCCAGGCAATGCTCGACAACGACTGGATCCAGGTGACCCAGGTGCCGGTGAAGGTCCGCCCCGCCGGCTCGGTGGTCGACGCCAGCCAGTTCGTCGACCAGGTGGCCGAGACCGACCTGTTCGCCGGCGAGCAGCTGGTGGCCAATCGGTTCATCGACCCGTCCTCGTTCGACTCTCGACCGAGCACCGTGCAGGCCCCCGAGGGCTACATCGAGCTCACCGTGCCCATGTCCCCGGCCCGGGTCATGGGTGGCTTCATCTCCCCGGGCGACACCGTGGCCATCTTCGCCTCCTTCGCGCCGTTCTCGGTGCAGGGCTCCGAGGTCGAGATCGACGGGGTGGAGGTCGAGCTCCCCGAGGAGCTGTCCTCGGAAATCTCGGTCCAGACCCCCGACACCACCCACGTGCTCATGCACAAGGTCCTCGTCACCGAGGTCCAGGCCCAGAACATCCCCGCCGAGCCCGAGCCGGGCGAGCCCGGTGAGCCCCGTCGGCCCCAGGCCCGCCAGGCCCCGTCGGGCAACCTCATGGTGACCCTCGCCCTGACCACGCCCGAGGCCGAGCGCCTGGTGTTCGCCATCGAGTACGGCTCGCTGTACATGGCCCAGGAGCCCGACGACGCCCCCGAGGAGGGGACCCGCATCCAGACCCGAGCCACCGTCTACGAGTCCACCCTGCCGCGCGGCATTCGATGATCGTCTTCCTCTCGCCGTTCCGCTCCTTCGACGAGCGACTGGAGGCCCTGGGCTCGACCACGAGCCGTGCCTGGGAGGAGGAGTGGACCTCCGCGCCGCCCCAGTCGGTTGCCGAGACGGTGGCGGCGAAGGACCCGCTGGTGGTCGTCATCGGACCCGGCGTCAACGAGGACGTGGGCCTCACGTGGGTGGAGGCCTTCGGCCGACTGCGGCCCGACATCTCGATCGTGATGGTGGGGGACATGCGCACCGAGCTGGTGGTATCGGCCATGCGGGCGGGCGCCAGCGACGTTGTGGCACCCAACGTGTCCCACCCCGAGCTGATCGCCACCCTGGATCGGGCCCGGGACGCGGCCACCCGGCGGCGCGAGAGCACGATCGTCGCCGGGGACACACCGGCGAGGGGCAAGGTGATCGTGGTGCTGTCACCCAAAGGTGGTGCCGGCAAGACCACCATCTCATCCAACCTGGCGGTGGGGCTGGCGGAGACCCTCGGGCCGGGCGAGGTGGGCCTGCTCGACCTCGACGTCCAGTTCGGCGATCTCTCCCACGCCATGAGCCTGATGCCCGAGCACGACCTCGGTGACGCCGCGCTGGCCACGCAGAAGGGTCTGGACACCACCACCTTGAAGATCTTCCTGACCCATCACCGGTCGGGAGCGTTCGTCCTACCGGCCCCGGACTCGCTGGTCCAGGCCGAGGACGTCCGAGCCGACCACGTCAAGTCCGTGCTGGACCTGATGACCGACCTGTTCCCGGTGGTCATCGTGGACACCGCCGCGGGGATCGGCGAGCACGCGTTGATGGCCATCGAGTTCGCCACCGACGTGCTGTTCGTGGCCTCGCCCGACACCCCGACCATCCGGGCCCTGCGCCGCGAGGTCGAGGCCTTCGAGCTGATCGGGCTGGTGTCGGCGACCCGACACATGGTGGTCAACCGGGTCGAAGGCCGCGGCGGCATCGGTGTCGGGGAGATCGAGGGAACCATCGGGCTCCCGGTCACCCTGCAGATCCCCCGGTCTCGGGGGGTGACGGTGTCCACCGACGAGGGGGTTCCGATCCTCGAGGACGGCGGTCGCGACCCCGCGGCCAAGGCACTGCGAGAGCTGGTGGCCGCGTTCACGCCCGGACCCACCGGCATCCGAGGGACCCGATTCGGCAGAAAGAGGGATCGCTGATGCGTCTCGGAGACAAGTTCCGTGAAGCGGGCATCACCCCCGGCGAGGACGAGGCTGCCCACCTGATCCAGCCGGACCAGGCCCAGCACCGCACCATGAGCCGGCTCAAGGAAGAGGCCGACCTGGACGACCCGGTCCGGGCGACCGCCATCGACCCCCTGGCCAACCTGAAGCGCCGGGCATCCGAAGGCCTGTTCGCCCGCCTCGGCGACCAGCTCTACGACGCGTCGCTGACCAAGAAGCAGCTCCACACCTTCGTGGTGCGCGAGCTCGACGCGGTGCTGCAGGAAGAGGAGATCCCCCTCGATCCCGAGGAGCGGCACTCACTCGTAAACGAGGTCAAGAACGACATCTTGGGCTACGGGCCCATCGAGCAGTTCCTCGCCGACGACGCGGTCACCGAGGTCATGGTCAACAGCGACGC
>JBFINV010000321.1:0-2521 GCA_041611015.1 Acidimicrobiales bacterium
AGCTCCACGTTCTCGGCTGCGGTGAAGACCGGGATCAGGTTGAAGGCCTGGAACACGAACCCCATCGACCGGGCTCGGTCGAGGGTGCGGGCCGCATCGTTCATGCGGTGCAGGTCGTGACCATCGAGCAGCACCGTCCCGCTGTCGATGTCGTCCAGGCCCGACAGGCAGTTCAACAGCGTGGTCTTGCCCGATCCCGACGGCCCCATGACCGCGACGAACTCGCCGTCGGCCACCGTGAGGTCGACATCGCGGAGAGCCACGACCTCCTCGGGACCCGTCCGGTACACCTTGCGGACCGCCGAGGCCTCGAGGAGTGGTGGGCTCCCGTCTGCCGCCATCTCCAGAAGCTGCACACGAGGCTCCCGGACGTGAAAGGGCAGTTGGTCACACCGGCCCGACATCTCCAAATTTGTGCCCAGAAGCGCGGAAAACCACCCGATCCGGCACAGATTTGGTGCTCGGGCCCGCCCCCGATGCGAGTCCCGGCCGCTCAGTCGCCGTTGGTGTCGAGGAACTGCTCGAACTCGGCGGCCAGCTGGTCGCCGGTGGGCATCTCGGAGGGGTGCGCCCGAGCCACGTTGTCGGCGTGGGACTCCAGGTTGCCGACCAACCGGGCATGCTCCTCATCGGCTTCGACCAGGGCATCGAGGCGGGCTCGGACCGCTACAGCCTCGGCCAGCACGTCGTCGGTGCGGAACCGGCGATCGGCGACCTGCTCCAGGCCCCGGAGCAGGGCGGCCACCGCCGCCGGGAAGGGCTCGGTGGCGGCGTAGTGGGGGACCGGGGCCCAGAGCCCGACCGAGGGCATGCCGGCGTGGGCGCAGGCCCGCTCGAGGGCCGCGTGGACCCCGGCAGGGACGTCGAGCTTGCCCTCGAGGTAGCCCACCTGTTCGACCAGCTTGGGCGTGGTACCGATCGCGGACAGGGTCACGTCGCGGGTGTGGGGGGTGGCCGCCGGATAGGCCCCGAGAGTGAGCGCCATGCGCACCCCGAGGCTCTGGGCCAGCTCCACGACCGCGGTGGAGAATCCCCGCCAGGCCCGGTCCGGTTCCAGGCCGGCGAGCACCAGCACGTCTCGACCGTCCAGGTCCCGGCAGGCCAGGATCTCGATGGTGGGGAAGTCCAACCCGGTGTTGATGCCGCTCTCCACGTGCATGATGGGCCGCCGCGACCGGTAGTTGATCAGGTCGTCGGGGTCGAAGGACGCGACCAGGACCGAGGGGCCGTCGAGGATGGCCCGGAGGGTCCGCTCCAGGACCCGGCCGGCGTCGACCCAGCCCTCAAGACAGACCAGCAGCACCGGCGAGCCCAGCTCGATGGCCCCGGCGTGGCGGATGGGCTCGATCGTCACCCCACGGCCCCTGCGTAGTCCTGAGCCCGGTCGAGCAGGCTACGGATGCGGAGGTCGAAGTCGTGGACCGACTCCGGGACCTCACCCATGGCCCCGCCCAGGTACCGGCTGTAGACGCCTTCGAGGATGCAGGCCAGACGCCAGCAGGTGAAGCTCAGGTAGTACGTCATGTCGCCGAGGTCCCGGCCGCTGGCGTCGCCGTACCAGGCCAGCAGCTGATCTCGGCCGGCGAAGCCGCCGATCGACGTGGGGGCGCTCTCCAGGGAGGTCACCTCGTCGCCGGGCTCGGCCCAGTAGACGAGCAGCTGGGCCACGTCGGCCAGGGGATCGCCCAGGGTGCAGAGCTCCCAGTCCAGCACGGCCCGGACGTCGCCGGCAGGGCTGACGATGGTGTTGTCCAGCCGGTAGTCGCCGTGGACGATCGTGGCCTGCCCCTGTACGGGAACGCGGGCGTTGAGGAAGCGGTGGAGCTCGACGATCTCGGGTCGGCCGGTGTTCTCGGCCTGCTGCACCTGGCCCAGCCACCGTTTGAGCTGGCGCTCGATGTAGCCGTCCTTGCGGGCCAGGTCGTCGAGCCCGACCTCGCTCAGGTCGACCCGGTGGATCCGGGCCAGAACCTCCGCGAGCGACCGCGACGCCTGCCAGCGCGCGGGCTCGTCGAGCGACGCCTCAGCCATCTCGGCGGTGCGGGCGACGATGCCGTCGACGAACTCCATCACGTAGAACGGGCGCTCGTTGACCGATTCGTCCGTGCAGAGGCCGACCACGGCCGGGACCGGGACGTCGGTCGGCCCCAGCGCGGCCAGGATCCGGTGTTCCCGAGCCATGTCGTGGGCCGTGGCCAGGACCTGGTGCAGCGGTGGTCGCCGCAGCACCCAGGTCCCCCCGCCAGCATCGGTCACCCGGTAGGTGAGGTTGGAGTGGCCGCCCGCGATGAGCTCGAAGGACAGCGGCGGCTGCAGGGCTGGAAGCCGATCGGCAAGCCAGCCGGTGACGGCGTCGGCGTCGATCCCGGTCACCACATCGGAGGCCATCGAACGTGCAGAGCTCCCTGGATCGTCGGGCGGGCGAGCGCGCGGTCAACCTAGCTGACCACCCCCGACGCCGCCCGGACGGCGTCTCGGCCACCGACCCCGGGGCCCGCGGGTCGGGCCCCCGGCGCCGAAA
>JBFINV010000322.1:0-2465 GCA_041611015.1 Acidimicrobiales bacterium
CGAGGCCAGGGCCGACCTGGTGCCGCTGCTCGACGAGCCCGACGCCGATCGAGCTGGGGGCCCGGCGCTCGATGCGGGCGAGGGCGAGCCCTACCTGCCCCCGGCAGAGGCCAGCTGATTCGCTCCTGGACCGTCGCCGAATAGGTCCCGGGGGCTGGAGGAGGCGGCGGTAGCCTGTGGGCCCATGACCATCCCCGTCCTGGTCGCGGTCGCGTGGCCCTACGCCTCGGGCCCCCGCCACGTGGGCCACCTGGCCGGCGCCTACCTCCCCGCCGACATCTTCGCTCGCCAGCAGCGCATCATCGGCAACGAGGTGTTGATGGTCAGCGGCTCCGATGTCCACGGGACCCCCATCACGGTGCGGGCCGAGGAGGAAGGGGTCGGCCCGAACGAGATCGTGGACCGCTACCACACCGAGTTCTTGCGCCAGTGGGACGAGCTGGGGATGAGTTGGGACCTGTTCACCACCACCGGGACCGCCAACCACGCCGAGACCACCCAGGAGATGTTCCTGGCCCAGCTGGCCAACGGCCACATCGACAAGCGGGTCAGCCAGCAGCTCTACGACCCCGTCAAGGAGCGGTTCCTGCCGGATCGCTACATCGAGGGCACCTGCCCCCACTGCGGGTACGGCGAGGCCCGGGGCGACCAGTGCGACAACTGCGGCCGCACCCTCGACGCCACCGACCTCGTCGATCCCCGCTCGAAGCTGTCGGGGGCCACCCCGGTGCTGCGCGAGACCGAGCACTACTACTACCGCTACTCCGACTTCTCGGACGCGCTCGGCGACTACCTCCGCTCTCGGCAGGGCTGGCGACCCCACGTGCGCAACCTGGCGCTGGGCTGGCTCGAGGAGGGGCTCCGGGACCGGGCCATCACCCGGGACATCGAGTGGGGCATCGACCTCCCCGTCGACGACCTGGGGCCGGGCAAGCGCATCTACGTGTGGTACGACGCGGTCATCGGCTACCTCTCCGCCTCCAAGGAGTGGGCCGCCACCTCCGGTGACGCCGAGCGGTGGCGGCACTGGTGGCAGAACGACGCCAGCCGGCACGTGTACTTCATCGGCAAGGACAACATCCCGTTCCATGCCCTGTTCTGGCCGGCCCAGCTGATGGGGGTCGGCGGGCTGCACCTGCCCGATGACATCCCGGCCAACCAGTACGCCACCTTCAAGGGGGGCAAGGCCTCGGCCAGCCGGGGGGTGGGGCTCACCATCGACGAGGGGCTGGAGCTGTTCCAGCCCGACGCCCTGCGGTATGCCCTGGCTGCCGCGTTCCCCGAGCACGCCGACACCGAGATCTCCACCGAGGAGATCGCCCGGCGCATCAACGAGGAGCTGGTGGCCACCTGGGGCAACCTGGTGAACCGGGTCCTGTCGATGACCTACAAGAACTGCGATGGCGCGGTGCCCGAGCCCGGACCCCTCGACCCGTCCGACGAGGCCCTCCTGGCATCGGTCGACAGCTGCTTGGAGACGGCCGCTGGCCAGTTCGACCGGGTCGAGCTGCGCGCCGCCCTGCGAACGGCCATGGACGGGGCCCAGGCCACCAACCAGTACCTCAACGCCACCGAGCCGTGGAAGCTGGTGGGCTCGGACCCCGAGCGGGCGCGAACGATTCTGTACGTGGCCCTGGCGGCCATCAACGCCGTCCGGGTGGCGCTGTCGCCGTACCTGCCGTTCTCGGCGGCCCAGCTCGATCAGATCCTGGGGCCCGCCGAGGGCTGGCGCCGGGCGCCACTCGAGCCCGGACGACCCATCGACAAGCCGGTGCCCCTGTTCGCCAAGGTCGACCTCGATGGGTGACGGTGCGACCCGGCACCGAGCCGGGGTGCGCTGGATCGACAACCACTGCCACCTCGATCCCGGCGCCGACGGCGACGCCCAGGTGGCCCAGGCCGTAGCGGTCGGTGTGGCCAGGCTGATCGACGTCGGGACCGACGACACCCAGAGCCGCCGCGCGATCACCGCCGCAGCGCGCCATCCCGGCACCGTCTTCGCCACCGCCGGCGTGCATCCCCACGATGCCTCCGAGGGCACCGACGGCCTCGAAGAGCTGCTCGATGAGGCCGGGGTGGTGGCGGTGGGGGAGTGCGGTCTCGACTATCACTACGACCACTCGCCCCGTGACGTGCAACGGCGGGTCTTCGCCGATCAGATCGCGCTGGCGAACCAGCAGGACCTGCCTCTGGTGATCCACACCCGGGAGGCCTGGGACGACACCTTCGCCATCCTCGACGCCGAGGGCACCCCGGCCCGGACCGTGTTCCACTGCTTCACGGGCGGTCCGGTCGAGGCCGAGGCCGCCCTCGAGCGCGGTGGCCTGCTGTCGTTCTCGGGCATCGTCACCTTCAAGAACGCCGCCGACATCCGGGCCGCGCTCGGGCGCACGCCCCCCGAGCGGGTGATGGTCGAGACCGACTCGCCGTACCTGGCCCCGGAGCCGCTGCGGGGGCGGCGCAAC
>JBFINV010000323.1:0-2451 GCA_041611015.1 Acidimicrobiales bacterium
GTCGAGGACCAGTACGGCGTGGGCGACGTGGTGAACCTGGGCGAGGTCAGCGGCGTGGTCGAGCGGGTCACCCTGCGCACCACCATCCTGCGCGACGTCACCGGCAACGTCTGGCACGTTCCCAACGGCGAGATCCACCGGGTCTGCAACATGTCCCAGATCTGGTCCCGGGCGGTGCTCGACGTGGACGTGGCCTACGACACCGATCTGGACCTGGCCCAGGGTGTGCTCCAGCGGGTGGCCGACGAGCTCTGGCAGGACGAGAGCTTCATCGGCGGCGACATCATCGACCCGCCCGAGGTGTGGGGGATCGAGAACATGGGCGCCGACGGGATCTCCATCCGGCTGGTGGTCAAGACCGATCCCGCCGAGCAGTGGATCGTGGCCAGGGAGCTCCGGCTGCGGATCAAGAAGGCCTTCGACGAGGCTGGGATCGAGATCCCGTTCCCGCAGCGGACCCTGTGGTTCAACGAGGACCAGCGGGGCGACAAGCCCGACCCCGCCACCATCGCGGTGGCGCCCCTGCGGCGGCGGGCCGCCGACGAGAACCTGCCCGATCCCGAGAGCCGCTGATCCGGCGCCGGGGACAGCGGTGCGGCAGACTCGGGGCTCATCGACCCCGCCCTCCTGCTCGACCCGCAGCTGACCGGGCTCAACCGGCTGCCGTCTCGCCCACCCCTGGTGCGGTTCCCCGACCTCGCGGGGGCTCGCACCGGTGGCCCCGACGACAGCCCGTGGCGGCGCTCGCTCGACGGGCGCTGGCGCTTCCGGCTGGTCGACCGGCCCGCTGACGCTCCGGCCCGCTGGCACCAGCCGGGCTACGACGACGGTCGCTGGAGGGACATCGAGGTTCCCGGCTGCTGGACCCGCCAGGGCACCGGCGACCTGCCCCACTACACCAACATCGTCATGCCCTGGCCCCTCGAGCCCCCCGAGGTCCCCGATCCGAACCCCACCGGCCTCTACCGGACCGGGTTCAGGGTGCCGCGGGCGTGGCGGGGCCGGCAGGTGGTGCTGCACGTGGGCGGGGCCGAGAGCCTGGTGGCCATCTGGTGCAACGGGACCTTCGTGGGCATGGGCAAGGACTCGCGGCTGGCCACCGAGATCGACCTCACCCCCCACCTCACGACCGGACCCAACCAGCTGGCGCTCATGGTGATGCGCTACTGCGACGCCACCTGGATCGAGGACCAGGACCACTGGTGGCACGGTGGCCTGCACCGGTCGGTACACCTGGAGGCCCGGGGCCGGCACCACCTCGCCGACCTGGTCGTCGACGCCGACTTCGACCCCGACACCTCCCGGGGCCGGGTGCGCGT
The DNA here is from genome assembly GCA_041611015.1 of Acidimicrobiales bacterium. Classification (GTDB taxonomy): domain Bacteria; phylum Actinomycetota; class Acidimicrobiia; order Acidimicrobiales; family UBA8592; genus JBFINV01. The sequence continues at coordinate 1,320 of JBFINV010000323.1, forward strand.
CGACGCCTTGTGCGACGGGCCGGGGGGTCCGCCGCCGGGCTGGGGCGTCCGGGTCATGGTGGAGACCGCGAGGGGGCGCCGGGTCCTGGGCCCGGCCACGGCCGAGCTCTCCCGCCACGACCGCTCCCACCCCCTGGCGGAGCTGGTCTCGGCCTACACCCACACCGGTCCGGTGGCCAGCGTGGAGCTGGCCGGCTCGGTCGAGCCCTGGTCGGCGGAGGCGCCCACGCGCTACCGGCTGCTGGTCGAGCTGCTGGACGACGCCGGCGCCACCGTGGAGGCGGTGGCCCAGTGGGTCGGGTTCCGCCGGGTCGAGGTGGCCGACCGGCGGCTGCTGATCAACGGCCAGCCCGTGCTCATCGCCGGGGTGAACCGCCACGATCACCATCCCGACACCGGCAAGACGCTGACCGTCGAGGATCTGCGCGCCGACGTGGTGGCCATGAAGCGCCACAACATCAACGCAGTGCGCACCGCTCACTACCCGAACGACCCCCGGTTCCTCGACCTGTGCGACGAGTACGGCCTCTACGTGGTGGCCGAGGCCAACGTGGAGTCCCACGCCCGGCACGCCTCGCTGTGCCACGACCCCCACTACCAGCACGCCATGGTCGAGCGGGTGCAGCGGTTGGTGCGCCGGGACCGCAACCACCCCTGCGTCATCGCCTGGTCGCTCGGCAACGAGTCCGGTCACGGCCCGGCCCACGACGCCGCCGCGGCCTGGACCCGGGCCGCCGACCCCAGCCGCCCCGTCCAGTACGAGGGCGCGCTGCACGAGGCCTGGGGCCAGGTTGGTTCGGAGGCCCAGCGGCTGTCGCCTCCGAGTCCGTCGGTACGGCTCGTCACCGACGTCGTGTGCCCCATGTACGCGTCCGTCGATGCCATCAGCGCGTGGGCCGCCTGGGCCGAGGAGACCCAGCTCGACGACCGGCCCCTCATCCTGTGCGAATACTCCCACGCCATGGGCAACTCCAACGGCTCGCTGCACGAGTACTGGGACGCCTTCGAGACCGAGCCCGCCCTCCAGGGCGGGTTCGTCTGGGACTGGATGGACCAGGGGTTACGAGAGGCGGACACCGAGGGGAGGCCGCACTGGGCCTACGGCGGGCACTTCGGCGACGAGCCCAACGAC
>JBFINV010000324.1:0-2446 GCA_041611015.1 Acidimicrobiales bacterium
CCGTGAGGGGCTCGTCGAGCACGATGAGCCGGGGCTGGTGCACGATGGCCTGCGCCAGCTTCACCCGCTGGCGCATGCCCTTCGAGTACGTGGGCAGCCGGCGCCGGTCCGTCGGGTCGAGCTCCACCACCCGCAGCGCCTCCTCGGCCGCGGCCCGGGCCTGGTCCAGCCCCTGCAGGGTGGCCGACAGCTCGACGAACTCGAGGGCGGTCACGGTCTCGAGCACCGACTCCTGCTGGGGAGCCAGGCCGATCTGGCGACTGGCCCGATGGTCACGCCGGGGATCCATCCCGAGCACGGTGACCGACCCGTTCGAGGGAGAGGCCAGCCCGCAGAGCACCCGCAGCATGGTGGACTTCCCGGCACCGTTGGGCCCGAGCAGGGCGGTGACCCCCGGTCCGAGCGCGAACGACACGTCGCTCACGGCCACCAGGTCACCGAACCACTTGGACACGTTCTCGGCCACGACGAGCGCGTCGGGCGGCACGGTGAACACCGGCTCGGCCGGGGCCGACGTCGGCGACAGGGACGGTGGCGGCGGTGGTGGGGGCGGCAGCGAGCTCACCGGTCGACCTCGATGGTCTGGTACCGCCACCAGGTGACCGCGAGGCTGGCCGCGGCCACGGCCACGGTGACCGCCAGCACCAGGGACCCGTCCACCCCGGCCAGGCCCCGGAAACCGACGGGGTCCTCGCCGAGGAGGTAGGTGCCGGCCCGCCGGGGCAGCGTGGCCACGTTCATCAGCGCCACCCGGTCGTCGGCATCGGCGCCGTCGATGAGGGTGCTGCTGATGATGCCCGGTACCAGGAAGGTGATCACGATGGCGGAGCTGGCCAACCCTCGTCGCGAGGTGAAGGACGACACCATCGCGCTGTATGCCCCGAAGTAGACCGCGATCAGCAACCCGGCGGCGCCGATCCGCACCACCTGCTCCACGAACTGGGTGATGCCCCCAGGGCCGGCGCCCGCCAGCGTGTAGGCGAGGAGCAGGAACAGGTTGGGCACCAGGGTGATGATGGCCATGGTCACCGAGACCGCCGCCACCTTCGACACCACGTAAGTCGTGCGGTCCAGCGGCGAGGCCAGGTACAAGGCCAGCATCCCGGTCCGGCGATCGGTGCAGATGGCCTCGGGGGCCACGAAGGACGTGAACAACCAGATGACCACCCCGATGTAGCCGTAGTAGTCGGCGTAGGAGGGGAGGAGGTCGTCCTCCTCGATCACGGTGTCGGGCAAGAACGCAGCCAGACCCACGAAGACCACGGCCGGGATGAAGCTCAACAGGATGGTGATGGCCGGCAGGATCTTGTGCCGGGCTGCCCGCTTGATCCCGAGCACCCGCTGGATGGCGTGAACCCCCAGGCTCAGCATGGACCAGCCCACCCCGGCCCGGGGCCCGTCGTACTCGCGGTAGCCGAGGTCGTGGATCTGGGCGCTCATGGCAGGATCGGGGGCTCGTTGGCATCGAGGAACACGTCCTCGAGGGTCACCTGTCGGTCGACCAGGCGGCGCAGGCCCACGCCGATCGCGGCGACCGCGTCTCGGGCCAGGTCGTGCACGTCGCCGTTCCCTCCCGAGATGCTCAGGCGGAAGCCGTCGAGCTCGACCGCGCAGCCCGCCTGGCGCAGCCACTCGGCCACCTGGTCCACGCGGTCGTCCACCTCGATCACCAGCCCGGTGACGTCACCGCGCAGCGACGCGAGCGCGCCGGCCCGGGTGACCCGGCCGCCGGCGATGATCACCACGTGGTCGCAGGTGCGGTCCACCTCCTCGAGCAGGTGGGACGACAGCAGGATGTCGATGCCGAACTCGGTACCGATGCGACGGATCAGCCGGAGCATCTCGTCGCGCTGGACCGGGTCGAGCCCGTCGGTGGGCTCGTCGAGCAGCACCAGATCGGGGTCGTGGGCGATGGCGGCCGCCAGCTTGACCCGCTGACGCTGCCCGGTGGACATGGTGCCGACGGGTCGGAACCGCTCCTCGCCCAGCCCCACCTGCCAGAGCGCGTCGCTGGCCCGCTCGGTGGCGACACGGCGGGGGAGCCCGTGGAGCTGGGTCAGGTGGCGGACCAGGTCGTTGGCCTGGACGTCGGGGGGCAGGTTGTGGTGCTCGGGGGCATAGCCGATGCGGCTGCGGACGCGGGACCCCGACGTCTGGGGGTCCTCACCCAGCACCTGCAGCTCGCCCCCGCTGCGGGGATGCAATCCGAGCACCAGGCTCATGAACGTGGTCTTGCCGGCGCCGTTCGCCCCCAGCAGGCCGGTGACGCCGGGGGCCAGGTCGACGTCGACATCGCTCAGGGCCACGGTGTCGCCCCAGCGCTTGGCGACGCGACGGGCCGAGATGATGGGGGAGGGGGTGGAGGACCCGAGGTCGGTCATGGCTTGGTGGTCGTTCGTGCGCGGCGAGCCGTGGGGGCTGCCCAGCGGTTCGCAGGCTAGCCCAG
>JBFINV010000325.1:0-2439 GCA_041611015.1 Acidimicrobiales bacterium
CGGGGTGGGGGTGGGGGTCGGCAGGGGCGTGGGTTCGATCAGGGCCTGCTCGGCCGGGTCGGTCTCGGTGCGGACCACCGGCGCATCCTTCGCGGTGAGCGAGCTCAGCACCCACAGCGCACCCAACGCACCCACCGCGGCCAACAGCGCCAGCCAGCGGGGCAGCGGCGGCCGAGCTGCGGCGGGAGCGGGGCGGTCTCGGGAATCGAAGTCGATCTCGAGGGGATCCTGCCGGTCCGAACCCATGCTCCACGCTAACCCGCCGCGTGGTAGGGGCGGCAGGCGGGATCTGGGTCGGATGGCTCAACTGCGGGGGCCCGGAGCCGATCGGGAGGCCATGGGTGACGCCACTCCGGTGGCGGATCTCGACCCCCTCGGGGAACACAACCAACGGGCCGCCACCGAGGTTGCGCGGAACGGTCCCGCCACATGGGAGCGGATCCGCCGGCGCGCGGACGATCGTCTGGCGACGATCGAGACCCACGCGCATCGACTACTCGACAGGGACCTGACCGCTGCGGAGGTCACCGAGGCCGCCGCCGAAGCCGACGCGCTCGCCGTCGAGCTCGGCCGGCTCGAGCTGCCCAGCATCGCTCGCCTGGCCCGGCACCTCGGCGCCACCCTGGCCCGGGACGATCTCGACCCCACCGTGGCCGTGCACCTGGCGGCGACGATCGAGGACATCCGAACCCTGCTGTCGAGCGCCATCGCCGAGCACATGTCGGCGACCGCTTCGAGGGGCGAGATCGTCACCCTCGGTCCGGAGTCGGACCACACCGACGCCATCACCTGGGTGCTCACCTCCCGGGGCTACCTCGTGACTGCCGACGGGGACCGCCTGGCGTGCCCCGAACCGCCCGCCGGCGTCATCGTGGCCACGCCGACCGGCTTCGACCAGGCCACCGCCACGCTGTTGCGCGCCGCTGCGGAGTCCTGGATGGTGCCCACGATCGTCCTGCACCGCAGCACCGATCCGCGGGAGCTGCGCGAGCTCGCCAACTACGGCACCACCATGCTGGACCTGGCGACGCCGGCCGACGTGGTCGCCGGCGAGCTGGCCCGGGCCATCGTGTCCATGCGCTCCCGGCCGGCCGCGATGATCTGCGGTGAGGCAGACGAGCCGGCCGCGCTGCTGGCCTCGCACGGCTTCGAGATCCTCTCGGTGCCAGGACCCAACCAGCTCCACGAGGCCATGCGGGGCAAGCACTGCGCGGTGGTGTTCGGTCCTGGCGTGGCCGCCCACATCGTGTTCGACCTGGCCAGGCTGATCAGGGCCACCCCTGCGACGCGTCGAGCACCAGTCGTCTGGCTGACCCGTGACGACGACGAGAATCGCCGGGAGCAGGCGACCCGGCTCGACATCTTCGCCGTCACCGATCTGGACGACGGCCTCGCCGGCAGGCTGGGGAGCCTGCTCCGCAGGTCTGCCGCGGACATCGCCGACGAGGAACGTGCCGCCGAAGCGATCCTGCCGTGGCCTGCGGCCCAGGTGCTGATCGACCGCTCGCTCGTCGCAGCGCACCGGGGTGGGTCGAGCGTGGCCCTCGCGGCCATCGTGATCGGGCCCGACGTGGCCGGCGAGAAGGTCGACCAGCTCGAGGAGAGCCTGACCCGCGAGTTCCGCCGGGGCGACATCGTCGCCAGCCGCGGACCGCGACAGCTGGCCGTGGTCCTCCAGGGGGTGTCACGGCGGGTCGCGGTCAACCGCCTGTCGGACCTGCTGGATCGGCTCGACCTGCTCGACGGGAGCGGGGTCGGAGTGGCGGTGTTCCCGAACGACGGGCGCTCCGCGGTCGAGCTGGCGACGGCCGCCGACGGGGCCCGGGAGCTGGCCCTCGAACACGACGGACCAGCGGTGGTGGCCAGCACCTGGCGGCCGGACGACGATCAGGCCCCGGACGTGCTCGTGCTCGATCCCGATCCGGTGCTGGGCGCGGTCATCCGGACCGCGCTGGTGGAGCGGGGGTACCGACCAGAGCTGGTCCCCGACGGCCGGGAGCTGCTGGACCGGCTGACCGCCGCCGGGGCCGCGGCCGTCCCTCGTCTGGTCCTGCTCGACCTCGACGCCCCGGGCCTCGACGGGCTGAGCCTGCTGCGGCGGCTGCGCACCCGAGGGGTGCTCTCCCAGACGAACGTGTTGCTCATGACCCCCCGCTTCTCCGAGGCCGACGTCCGGATGGCCCTCGAGCTGGGCGTCGCCGACATCTTGCGCAAGCCGTTCTCGGCGACGCTGCTCCTGCACCGGGTCCGGCGGCTGATGGAGGACCGGGCGTGACGCCGAGCCTGCCGACCGTGGAGCTGGGCGAAGCGCTCGTGGTCACCGCGACCTTCGCCGGCGCGTACCTCGTCGTGGGGCTGGCCCACGACCGCCGTCGCTGGAACCGGCGACGGCTGCAGGACCGGGTGCAGTCGGACATCGCCGTGGTCCTGTTCGGCGGC
>JBFINV010000326.1:0-2421 GCA_041611015.1 Acidimicrobiales bacterium
CGGGTTGCCGGTGCTCGACGGCGACGCTGGGGCACCGGGGGCGATGGTGTGCTCACCGGCCAGGAATCGGCGCAGGTCCGACTGGAGGTCGGAGGCCATCGGGTAGCGATGGGCGGGGTCCTTGTTCAACAGCTTGGCGGTGATGGCCTGGATGGCCTCGGGGACCCCGGGACGGCGTCGCTCGATGGGTTCGGGAGCCTCCTGGACGTGCTTGTAGGCGATCGCCACCGGGTTCTCGCCGGTGAACGGCGGCGAGCCGGTGAGCATCTCGTAGAGGACCACGCCCAACGAGTAGAGGTCGCTGCGACCGTCGAGGGGCTGGCCCTGGGCCTGCTCGGGGGAGAAGTAGGTGGCGGTCCCCATGACCGAACCCGTCTGGGTCAGCTTGGACTGGGCCCCGCCGGAGATGGCCTTGGCGATGCCGAAGTCGGCCACCTTCACGTGGCCGCTGGGGGTGACGATCACGTTGCCGGACTTCATGTCGCAGTGCACGAAGTCGTTCTTGTGGGCGAAGCCGAGGGCCGCAGCCATCTCGCTGGCGATCTCGGCGGCGCGGACCGGATCGAGCGGGCCCTCGTCGCGGATGACCTCGGACAGGCTCCGACCCTGCACGTACTCCATGACGATGTAGTAGGTGCTGCCCTCGCGGCCCCAGTCGTAGACCCCGACGATGTTGGGGTGGCTGAGGTTGGCCGCGCTCTGGGCCTCGCGCCGGAACCGCTCGACGAAGCTGGGGTCGGCGGCGAGCTGAGGGAACAGCACCTTGACCGCGACCGGTCGGTCGAGGAGTTGATCCTTGGCCAGGAACACCTCGGCCATCCCCCCCTTGGCCAGGCGCCGGTGAAGCTCGTAGCGGCCGCCGAAGACGGTGGGGCCCTGCTCAGACATGGCTCACCGAGTGTACTGGGCCCACCTGCGGGCACGGCTGCACTCCAAGGGGGCCCGGTCGCGTCATCCCCGAGCCTCCAGCGCCGCCGCCAGGACCGCCTGGGCCACCGGCGCGGCGACCGATCCACCGGTCTGCTGGCCGCCGCCCGGCACCGACTCCACGATCACCGCGACGGCGACCGAGGGCGGGGCCCCGGGCGGGCCGGCGAAGCCGATGATCCAGGCGTGGGTGTCCTCGGGGCGGGCCGCGTCGACCTGGGCGGTGCCGGTCTTGCCTCCCACCTCGAAGCCCGGCACCTGCAGCCCGGTGGCGGTGCCGCTGGTGGCCGTGGTCACCATCGCCGAGCGGAGCCGCCCGGCGTGGCGGGACGGGAGCACCTGGCGCCAGACCTTGGGCTGGAACTGCTCGACCAGCTCCCCCTGCTGGTCCCGCAGCTCGAACATCAGGTGCGGTTCCATGATGATCCCGTCGTTGGCGATCGCCGCCGCCACCAGAGCCATCTGGAGCGGTGTGGCCTTCACGTCGAACTGGCCGATGCCGGCCTGGGCCAGCGCCGGGGTGTTCTCCACGATCGGGACCGGCGGGTCCCCGTCGGTCTGGCCCACCTGGGCCCCGAAGTCGGTCGGGAAGTTGGACGCCACCACGCCCGGCAGGTCGAGCGGGGGCACGGTGTTGAAGCCGAAGCGCTCTGCCATCTCGATCATGGGCTCGGGACCGACCACCTCGGCGGCCAGCTCGGCGAAGGCGGTGTTGCACGACGCCCGGAGGCTCTCCAGGATGTCGCCCCCGCAGCTGCCGCCCCCGAAGTTCCGCAGCCCCACCGTCGTCAGCGGGGCCACGTACTCGCTGCGGGTCTCGAAGACAGGCTGGCTCATGGTCGCGGCGCCCGACTCGAGCGCCGCCGCCGCGGTGACCACCTTGAACGTGGAGCCCGGGAAGAAGATCTCCCGGTACGTGCGCGCCAGGCGGGGGTCCTCGTCGTTGGGGAGCTCCTCGAGCCGGTTCCACGCGGCCTCTGCAGCCTCCAGATCGACCGATGCCAGCACGGTCGGGTCATAGGACGGGTAGCTCCAGAAGGCGATGATCTCGCCGTTGCGAGGATCGATGGCCACCACCGAGCCCAGGCGCTCCCCCAGCGCAGCCCGGGCCACGGTCTGGACGTCGTGGTGGATGGTGAGGGTGAGGTTGGCGGTGGTGTCGGTGTCGCGGAACAGGTCGGACAGGCTGGCGAACTGCTGCTCGGTGGTCTGTCCGGCCAGCTCGTCGTTGTACTGGCGCTCGAGCCCGTCGGCGCCGAACTGGAACGTGAAGTAGCCGGTGGTGTGGGCGTACAGCTCTGCCTCCGGGTAGACCCGCTCCCGCTCGAGGTCGTCGTCCACCTCCACGGATCGCGCCACCACCGTGCCGTCGCTGGTGAAGATGCTGCCCCGCTCGCGGCTGAAGTCCCGCTCGATCTGGCGGTTGTTGGCCGGGTTGGCCTGCAGCTCCTCCTGGTCCAGGACATGGATCCGGTTGAGCTGCACGAAGAGGGC
>JBFINV010000327.1:0-2421 GCA_041611015.1 Acidimicrobiales bacterium
CCCGCCAGCCCGAGGCGGCCCGGGCTGCGCCCGCTCCCGAGCGCTCCCGCCGTCGCCGCTGGCCCTGGATGGTGCTCATGGTGCTGCTGGTGGCCGGAGCCGGCATCGGCACCTACCTCGCCCTGAACGCCGGCGACGTCCCCGCCCAGCTGGTGCCCGAGGCCCGGGGCATGACGCCCGAACAGCTCCGGGAGGAGGTCGGTGACTTCTGGCAGCTCCAGGAGGCGTTCGACCGTGAGGACGACAGCACCCCTGGCACGATCCTGCGTACCGACCCCCCGGTGTCGACCCTCCTCGAGGAGGGCGAGGTGCTCACCTACTTCGTTTCTCAGGGCAATGCGCTGAAGACGGTGCCCACCAACCTCGTCGGGCTCACGCTCGCCGATGCCGAGGCCTTCCTCGAAGGCGCCGAGCTGACCTTGGGTGAGGTGACGCGCCGCAACGACGAGCAGGCCCCCGAGGGGACAGTGATCGAGGTCTTGGAGACCCGGCTGCGTATCCCGGGCGGCGACCCGGTGGACCTGGTGGTGTCCTCGGGCCCCAAGCTGCGGACGGTGCCGACCGGTCTCGAGGGCCTGAGCTTCGAGGAGGCCGACTCCCAGCTGGCGCTGGAACGGCTCGAAGCGGTGCGTGAGGAGGAATATTCGGACACCGTGGCCCAGGGCCTGGTCATCTCGGTGGATCCGCCCGCGGGTACCGAGGTGGAGCGGGGCGCCGAGATCACTCTCACCGTGTCACTCGGCCCGGAGCCTGTGGCGGTGCCCAACGTGGCCGGAGACGACGTCCTGACCGCCTCGTCGCGCCTGCAGGCGGTGGGCCTCTGCATCGGCGAGACCGACGGGCCCGCCAACACCCCGGTGATCGCCACCGACCCACCAGCGGGCACGGTGGTGTTCGTGGGCACCTGCGTGCGCATCATCACCAGCGAGGTCCTCGGCGGGGGCTGAGCTCGGCGGCGCCGGTAACCTGCGCCGCGGTGGGTAGGTACATCTTCTTGAGCCAGGAGTGGATCCAGGCCGCGCTCACCCTGCGCGACGAGTACGCCGACCAGCTCCCCGACCCGCCGGTGCCGGTGCGCATGAACCTGGTGGTCACCGGCGTGCCCCACGGCGACGAGCCCCAGGTGGCGGCCTCCATCGACACCGGGGTGTCCGGTCTGCTGCCCCGGCTGGGCCATCTCGAGGGCCCCGAGCTCACCGTCACCCTCGAGTACGACGTGGCCCGATCGCTGCTGGTGGAGGGGGACGTCGAGGCCGTCGGCCAAGCGTTCTTCGCCGGCCGCATCCGGGTGGACGGCGACGTGTCCCGGATCTTCCTGCTCCAGACCCTCGAACCCAGCGAGGACCAGCAGCGCCTCGCCGAAGAGGTCACATCTCGGCTGATCGAGCTGACCGAGTAGGGATCACCACGCTGCGCGCTACTGCGCCGTCCAGCCGCCGTCGACCGGGAGAATGACGCCGTTGACCATGGCGGCTGCGTCCGACGCCAGGTAGATGACCGCCCCAGCCACGTCGGCGATCGTGCCCACGCGGCCGATCGGGATCCTGTCGAGCACGCCGCGTAGGTACTCGGGATCGTCGAGGCGTTCGGCCGTTCCCGGCGTGTAGATGAACGTCGGAGCGACTGCGTTCACCGTCACCCCGAGCGCGCCCCACTCGAGCGCCAGTACCCGTACGAGCTGGTTCACCGCGCCCTTCGAGGCGCAGTAGACCGCGTGGTCGCGAATACCCACCAACGACGCCTGGGAGCTGATGGCGATGATCCGCCCCGAGCCCCGGGCGAGCATGGCGCGACCTGCCGCCTGGGCCGTGAAGAACAGACCCTTGGTGTTGACGTCCATCATCTCGTCCCAGTCCTGCTCGGTGACCTCGACGGCGGCATGGTTCGCACCCAAGCCCGCATTGGCGACGAGGACATCGAGTTGCCCGTGACGATCGACGACAGCGTCGACGACAGCCTGGATCGATCCGACGTCTGCGACATCGAGCTCGTGCGCCGACGCGGTACCCCCCGCGGCCACGACCTCGGCCGCCACGGCCTCGGCGTCGGTGGCCGAACGTGCCGTGACCGCCACCGTCGCACCGGCCGCAGCACACGCATCGACGAGGCCCCTGCCGATTCCGCGGCTCGCGCCAGTGATGAGCACGACGCGGTCGGCAAGCGAGAACGAGGGCAGAGTTTCGCTGTCCATGCCGACGCACCCTATGGGGCTCAGGGTGGGAGGTGGTCTCGTTTCTTGTGGTTGTGGGGGCCGCAGAGGGGGTCGCAGTTGTCGATGTTGGTGGGTCCGTTGCGGCTGTGGGGGATGTGGTGGTCGGCTTGGAGCCAGTGGGTGGGGGCGTCACAGCCCTGGTGGCGGCAGCGGCCTTTGTGGGCGGCGATGACGGCGTCTTTGAAGTGGCGGGGGAAGTCGCGCACGGC
>JBFINV010000328.1:0-2409 GCA_041611015.1 Acidimicrobiales bacterium
ACGAGCTCGCCGACCGGCTCTACGACAGCTTGCACGACAAGTTGATGACCCTCCCCGACGCCACCAAGGTGTACCCCGCCCACGGCGCCGGGTCGGCATGCGGCAAGAACCTGTCGAGCGACCTGTGGTCGACGATGGGCGACCAGAAACAGACCAACTACGCCCTGCGCGCCCCCGACAAAGCGACCTTCATGGCCCTCGTCACCGAAGGCCAACCCCCCGCCCCGGGCTACTTCGTCTACGACGCCATCCTCAACCGCAAAGACCGCGACCTCCTCGACCAAGACGCACTCCCACCCGCACTCACCTACGACCAGGTACTCGCCGCGCTCGACAACGGCGCGATGCTGATCGACGGACGCGATCCCGAGGACTTCGCCCGCGGCCACCTCCGTCACGCACTCAACGTCGGCCTCGGCGGTCGCTACGCCGAGTTCGCCGGCTCGATCGTGCCCCCGGATGTGGACATCGTGGTCATGGCCGAGCCCGGGGCCGAGCTGGAGGCCAAGAACCGGCTGGCCCGCATCGGCTTCGACCGGGTGATCGGCCACGTGGCGGAGCCGTACCAGGTGCTGGCGGATCCCGACGCCGGGGCCCGGCCGGCGTCCCGGCTGACGGCGCACGACCTCCGCCAGCGCCGGGCCGACGTGGCGAGCCTGCAGCTGGTCGACGTGCGCAACGTGGGCGAGCTGTCGGCCGGTGCCATCGAGGGCGCTGTCAACATCCCTGTCAACCAGCTGCCCGACCGGATCGACGAGCTCGATCCCGAGCGGCCCACCGTGGCCTACTGCGCTGGCGGCTACCGCTCCTCGGTGGCGGCCAGCCTGCTCCGCAGCCGCGGCTTCGCCGACGTGTCCGACCTTATCGGCGGCTTCGGTGCCTGGGCCGAGGCCGAGCGGGTCAGCGCGTGATCCCGGCCTCGTAGTCGGCCAGCGCGCTGTGGACCTCCTCCCGGTAGCGGGCCACGTTGGCGAGCTTGACAGTGTCGAAGCCCCGGATCTGATCGGCCAGGGCCAGGATGGCCCGGGCCTGGTCGGCGTTGTCGGCGCTGAGCCGGGCCAGCACCCGGTCGATCAGCGCCGGGTACTCGTCCACCAGCTCCCGCTCGATGCGGCGCTCCTCGGTGTTCCCGAACGGGTCCAGCCGGGTGCCCCGCAGCCGCTTCATCCGGGCCAGGGTGGCGAACATGGGCCGGGCCACCCGCTCGCCGATGGCCATCTTCCCCCGGTCCAGCCGCTCGAGGATCGGCGGGTCGAGCATGTAGGAGTAGGTGGCGCCGGGACCGAAGCGGGTCCGGATCTCCTCGGCCAGGCCGTCACGCAGGTGCAGCCGGGCCACCTCGTACTCGTCCTTGTACGCCATGAGCTTGAACAGCTGGAAGGCCACGATCTCGGTGAGCGAGCTGTCGACGCCCGCATGCTCCTCGGCAGCCCGGCAGCGTTCGAGCACCTCGACGTACCGGCGGGCGTAGGCCTGGTCCGCGTAGGCGATGAGCTCGGGGACCCGCCAGCGCACCAGCTCGGCGAGACGGTCGGATCCATCGACCCGCCCAGCCAGCGCGGCCGCGGGGCCCGACAGCGGTGGCGGCTCGTCGCCGCCTGCCGACCCTGCGCCCTGCAGCGACGCCAGCAGGCTGGCGTCGGCCGCCAGCCGCCGCCCCAACCGGAACGCCTCGAGGTTCATCTCGACGGCTACGCCGTTCTGCACGATGGCCGACTCGATGGCGCTGGCCGAGACCGGGATCAGGCCTCGCTGATGGGCCACCCCCACCACGATCAGGTTGGCGGCGGGCTGGGATCCGAACACGGCTCGGGCGATCCCCTCGGCGTCGAACCACACGTTGTCCTCGGCGCGGGTCACCGTCTCGATCGCCTGCCGGAAGCGCTCCAGCTCGGGGAAGTCGTGGCCCAGCTGGCGCACCATGGTCCCGGTCGGGAGCCGGACCGTGGAGACCACTGCGGTGGTCCGGCTGGCGCGCCCTCGAACGAGCACCTCGGGGTTGGTGGCCCCCACCACGTCGAAGACCAGCAGGGTGTCGGTCTCACCGGCGCCGACGCGAGCCGCGGTCGCGCGAGGCTCGGTGGTGATCCGCAGGTTCGAGATCACCTGCCCGCCCTTCTGAGCGAGCCCGGTCTGGTCCAGGCTCACTGAGTGCTTGCCGTCGAAGATGGCGGCGGTCGAGAGGATCTGGCTCACCGTCACCACGCCGGTGCCGCCGATGCCCACCACCAGGATCGTGGCCTCTTCGGGTAGGTCCGGGTCGGGAGGTAGCGGGGCGTCGGGCAGTGCCAGTCGATCGCCGTCGGCGGCGTGGACCGGGTCCACCTCCACCGTGAGGAATGCGGGACAGTTGCCGTCCACGCAGGAGTAGTCGTAGTTGCACGACTCCTGGTGGATCCGGGTCTTGCG
>JBFINV010000329.1:0-2387 GCA_041611015.1 Acidimicrobiales bacterium
GTCGCCGCGCTCGGCGTGATCGCCGTCGCGGTGGCGCTCATCATGACCTTGCGACGCACCACCGACGAGCTGGGCGAGGTCCTGGCCACGCTGCGAACCGACATCGCCCGGACCCTGGAGCGGCTGGAGGGCCAAGCGGACGCGATCGACACCGAGCTGTCCCGGGTGGACGGCCTCGTCGAGTCGGCCGAGCGCATCAGCGCCCGCGCCGACACGCTGTCGCGGGTCACCTACGGTGCTGTGGCCCGGCCCGTGATCCGCACTGCGGCCGTGGTCAAGGGGACCACCCGAGCGGCCCGCCTACTGCGACGGAGCCCGGGTGACCCGGTCGACGAGCAGGCCGGCTGAGCGTGCGAGAGGAGCTGATCCGATGTTCAAGCGGGTGATCTGGTGGAGCGCCGGCTTCGGGGCCGGGCTCGGCTCGTCGTTCTGGGTCAAGCGGGCGGTGAACCGCCGGGTGCAGCGCTACATCCCCGACGACGTACGCAAGGCGGTGGGGGAGCGGGCCCGCAGCACCGGGTCGCACATCCGCACCGCGATACACGAGGGCCGGGCCGCGATGCGCCAGTACGAGGCCGACGCCGAGGCCGAGGTGGAGGGCGGGCGCCCCAGCAGCCTCCGGGCCGTTCCCGACTGACATCCGGGTGAGTGGCGGCCGCCGTCCGTGTTTGCGGGCCGTTACCGACTGAGGACCCGCTCGGGGCCCAGCAGGGCCGCCGGTAGCATGGTGGGCTCATGAACGCGAACGAGCTCCGGCAGCTCTTCACCGACTTCTTCGCGGGGCGCGACCACGCGGTGGTGCCCTCGGCCAGCCTGATCCCCCACGACCCCACCCTGCTCTTCACCAACTCGGGCATGGTCCCCTTCAAGCCCTACTTCCTCGGCGAGGAGCAGCCTCCCTACCGGCGGGCCACCACCGTCCAGAAGTGCGTGCGGGCCGGAGGCAAGCACAACGACCTCGACGAGGTCGGTCGCACCAGCCGCCATCTCACCTTCTTCGAGATGATGGGCAACTTCAGCTTCGGCGACTACTTCAAGGAGGAGGCCATCCCGGTCGCCTGGGAGTTCTTCACCGAGGTCCTCGGGTTGGACCCCGAGCGGCTCTGGGTGACGGTGCATCACTCCGACGACGAGGCCGCCGAGCTGTGGGAGCACAAGGTCGGGGTCCCGGCGGACCGGATCCAGCGCCTGGGCGACGACAACTGGTGGCGGATGGCGGACACCGGGCCGAACGGCCCCTGCTCGGAGATCTTCTGGGACCGGGGCCCCGAGCACGGTCCTGGCGGCGGCCCGGCCAACCCCGAGGCCGACGAACGATACGTGGAGATCTGGAACCTGGTCTTCATGCAGTTCGAGCAGCTCCCCGACGGATCCCAGGTGCCCCTGCCCAAGCCGTCGATCGACACCGGCGCCGGTCTGGAGCGGGTGCTGTCGGTGCTCCAGGACGTCGACGGGGTCTGGGGCACCGACCTGTTCGTGCCGCTCCTCGACGCGGTGGCCGACCTCGCCGGGATCGCCGACCGTCACCGGCCCGAGGTCAAGGTCTCGGCCCAGATCCTGGCCGATCATGCTCGCAGCACCACCTTCCTCGTCAGCGACGGCGTGTTCCCCTCCAACGAGGACCGGGGCTACGTGCTGCGCCGCATCGTGCGTCGGGCGGTGCGCCACGCATACCTCCTGGGCGTGCACGACCAGGTCATGGCCCCGCTGGTCGACGTGGTCGTCGACACCATGGGCGATGCCTACCCCGACCTGGTGACCAACCGCTCCTTCGTCCGCGAGGTGCTCGACCGCGAGGAGGCCAGCTTCCGGCGCACCCTCGACGCCGGCTCCGCCATGTTGGAGGACTACCTGGCCGACGTGTCCCCCGGCGAGCCCCTGGCCGGTGAGCTGGCGTTCCAGCTGCACGACACCTACGGGTTCCCGCTGGAGCTGACCCAGGAGATCACCGCCGAGCGGGGGGTCGAGGTCGACATCGAGGGCTTCGAGTCCGCGATGGAGCGCCAGCGCCAGCGGGCCAAGGCCGACCAGGCCGCCAAGGGCACCGGCACGGTCGATCTCGGGGAGTTCCAGCAGGTCCTGGCCGAGCACGGGCCGACCGAGTTCGTGCGGGTGGTCGACCAGGCCGACGGGACCGTCCTGTTGGTGACCGGCGACTCGATCGTGCTGGACCGCACCCCGTTCTACGCCGAGGCCGGTGGCCAGATCGGCGACACCGGCGTGATCGAGACCGACACCGGCCGGGCCCGGGTGGTGGACACCGTCTACGCCGCGCCCGGCCAGCACCGCCACCTCGTCGAGAGCATCGAGGGCACCATCGAGGCGGGCCAGCGGGCCACCGCCCGCATCGACGGCGAGCGCCGCGCCGCCATCCGGCGCAACCACAC
>JBFINV010000330.1:0-2346 GCA_041611015.1 Acidimicrobiales bacterium
CCTCGACGAGGACTCGGTGTCGGACACGTACCCGTACATGGAGGTCGGCTCCCAGGACGCGGTCATCGGCCACGAGGCCACCGTCTCCAAGGTGGCCGACGAGCAACTCTTCTACCTCATGAGCCGGGGCCTGTCCGAGGAGCAGGCCATGGGCATGATCGTCAACGGCTTCATCGAGCCGGTCACCCGAACCCTGCCCATGGAGTACGCGGTGGAGTGGAGCCGGCTGATCGAGCTGCAGATGGAGGGCTCGGTCGGCTGACCCCGGGACCCTGCTGCGGTTGGCAACACAGATGAACGGCGACGTCGAGCCGGTCGAGATCGTGGTGGAGATCCCGAAGGGGTCTCGCAACAAGTACGAGATCGACCACGTCACCGGGCAGGTGTGGCTCGACCGGCACCTCTTCACCGCCACCCAGTACCCCACCGACTACGGCTTCGTGGAGCACACCCTGGGCGAGGACGGCGACCCCCTCGACGCCATGGTGATGCTGGACGAGCCCACGTTCCCGGGCTGTCGCATCCGAGGTCGGCCGGTGGGGGTGTTCTGGATGACCGACGAGGCCGGACCTGACGCCAAGGTGTTGATGGTGCCCGACGGTGATCCCCGCTGGGCTCACGTCGAGGACATCGGCGACGTGTCCGATCACCTCAAGGCCGAGATCCTCCACTTCTTCTCGATCTACAAGGACCTCGAGCCCTCCAAGACGGCCATCGTCGACCGCTGGGAGGACCGGGCCGCCGCCTGGGAGGCGATCGAGGCCGCCCGCAAGGCCTACCGCGGCTGACCCGGATCCCGGTGCCGGTCGCCGGGTACGGCTAGATCTCCACCTGCTGGCCGATCTCGACGGCCCGCTCCGCCGGGAGCCCGTAGTAGCGGGTGGCCGGGGTGGCGTTGCGGGTCATGAGCGCGAACAGCCGGTCCCGCCACAGGGCCATGCCCGGCCGCCCCGAGGGGATGATGGCCTCGTGACCCAGGAAGTAGGTGGTGTCCTCGGGGCGGAACGACACCCGCCGGTCGACCACGTTGGCCAAGATGGCGGGCAGGTCGGGGTGCTCGACGAAACCGACGGTGATCGTGCCCTTGAACAGGCCACAGCCCAGCTCCTCGATCTTCACCTTCCGCGCCGCGGGGACCGTGGGCTTGGTCGCGGTCCGCACCGTGAGCACGACCACCTCCTCGTGCAGCACGTGGTTCGAGCGCAGGTTGGTCAGCAGCGCCGGCGGCGCGATGTCGGGCAGCCGGTGCATGTACACCGCGGTGCCCGGGACCCGCTCGGGCGGGTTGGCCTCGAGGCCGGCCACCAGCTCCCGGAGCTCGACCGCATCGTTGCCCGTGATCTCGGCGACGAGGACCCGGCCCCGCCGCCAGGTGGTGAACAGGGCGAAGATCGCCAGGCCGACCACGAGCGGGAACCAGCCGCCGTCGAGGAACTTCAGCGCGTTGGCGCCGAAGAACGCCAGATCGACGACGAGGAGGGGGACGCAGATGGCCGCGACCCGTGAGGGGCGCCACCCCCAGCGCTGGTGAGCCACCACGGCGAGCAGCCCGGTCGTGATCCCCATCGTGGCGCTGACGGCGATGCCGTATGCCGCAGCCAGGTTGGACGAGGAGCGGAACCCGAAGACCAGCACCAGGCAGGAGACCAGCAGCGCCCAGTTCACGGCGGGGACGTAGATCTGGCCGATGTGGGCGCGAGAGGTGTGCTCGATGCGCATGCGGGGGCTGTAGCCGAGCTGGATGGCCTGGGCGGTGAGCGAGAACGCACCGGAGATCAGCGCCTGGGAGGCGATGACGGTCGCCATCGTGGCCAGGACGGCCAGCGGCACCACGCCCCAGTCCGGCGCCAGCTCGTAGAACACGGTGTCGATCACGTCCGGGTCCTCCAGCAACAGCGCCCCTTGGCCCAGGTAGTTGAGGGCCAGTGCCGGGAACACCAGCTTGAACCAGCCCCGGGCGATGGGTCCCCGGCCGAAGTGGCCCATGTCCGCGTAGAGGGCCTCGCCCCCGGTGACCACGAGGAACACCGAGCCCAGAGCCACGAACCCCGACCAGGGGTTGCTCACCAGGAAGGCGATGCCGTGGCCGGGCCAGAGCGAACGGAGGACCACCAGGTTGTCGAGGACGCGGGAGAGCCCGAGGATCCCGAGCACCGAGAACCAGACCACCATGATCGGCCCGAAGACCGCGCCGACCGCGCCGGTGCCCCGGTGTTGCACGGCGAACAGGGCCACCAGGATGGCCGTCGCGATCGGCACCACGTAGGGCTCGACACCGCTGGCGGCGACCTCGAAGCCCTCGACGGCGCTGAGGACGCTGATGGCGGGGGTGATCATGCCGTCGCC
>JBFINV010000331.1:0-2087 GCA_041611015.1 Acidimicrobiales bacterium
AGGCCGTCCAGGCCACCATCGACCGGATCGAGGCCCTGGATCCGCAGCTCAACGCGGTGATCATCCGGCGCTTCGAGCGGGCCCTCGACGAGGCCGCCGGCGAGCTCCCCGACGGACCGTTCCGCGGGGTGCCGTTCCTGCTCAAGGATCTGTGGCCGGCCAGCGCCGGCGACCCGTTCCACATGGGCAACCAGGCGCTGAAAGCCGCGGGCTACGTCCACCCCACCGACTCGCACCTCACCACCCGATACCGCCAGGCCGGGTTCGTGATCGTGGGCCGGACCAACACGCCCGAGCTGGGCCTGGTGGCCACCACCGAGCCCCTCTCGTACGGGCCCAGCCGCAACCCGTGGAGCACCGACCACGGGACCGGCGGGTCCAGCGGCGGGGCCGCCGCCGCAGTGGCGTCGGGCATGGTCCCGGCTGCCAACGCCAGCGACGGCGGGGGCTCGATCCGGATCCCGGCGGCGATGTGCGGGCTGGTGGGGCTCAAGCCCAGCCGGGGCCGGGTGCCCATGGGCCCGCTGCAGGACGAGTGGGGCCTGTCGGTGCAGCACGTGGTGTGCCACACGATGCGGGACTGCGCCGCCATCCTCGACGCCAGCGCCGTCCCCACCCTGGGCGACGGGGTGATCGCGCCCGCCGTCGGCCGACCCTACGCGCGCCAGGTGGGCGCCGATCCCGGGCGGCTCCACATCGGCGTGTGGAACGACCCACTCCGGCCCGACCTGGACCTGCACCCCGACGTGGCCAAGGGGGTGGCCGAGACCGCGGCGCTGCTGGAGCGGCTGGGCCACGACGTGTCCGAGGCCCACCCGCCGATGCTCGAGGACCGCGAGATCGGCCACAGCTTCAGCGCCCTGTGGATGGCCGGGGCCAGGGTGAGCATGCATCGGCTCGGTGAGCTGATCGGCCGGGAGCTGGGCCAGGACGACGTGGAGCCGGTCACCTGGGCCATGGCCACCGCTGGTGAGGGCTTCAGCGGCGTGGACGTGCTCCAGGCCCAGGCCCGGATGCACCTGTTCCGCCGGGGGGTGGCCGAGTGGTACGAGGAGGGCTGGGACCTGCTCCTGACGCCCACCAGCTGCCTGCCGGCGCCCCGCATCGGGGAGCTGACCTCGACCCCCGACGACCCCATGCGCAGTTCGGTCCGGTCGCTGCCTTACGCAGCGTTCACCTCACCGTTCAACGTCACCGGGCAACCGGCGATCTCGCTGCCGGTTCACCGCACCAGCGACGGCCTGCCCGTGGCCGCACAGCTGGCCGCGGCCTACGGCCGGGAGGACGTGTTGATCCAGGTCGGCGCGCAGCTCGAGGCCGAGCTCGACTGGTCGGCCAGCCGGGCGCCGGTGCACGCATGAGCGCCGATCCGGACGACTGGGCCCCAGGCGACCCCTGGGACGACGAGTGGAGCTCCGACGAGTGGCACGATCTCGACGTGATGGCGCGGCGTCATCGCAACGAGGGCAGCTGGTCGGAGTGGGCCTTCAAGCTCGTGGTCACCGCGCTGGCGGTCCCGGTGGTCCTGGGGGCGCTGGCGTACTTCCTCATCGTGGTGCTCTGACGAGCCGCAGGCGGCAACGTCAGCCCAGCTGGCGGATGGCCTCGGCGGTCTCCGGGGGGACGTCGGGCCCGAACGCGGTCGCCAGGGTGCCCCGGTGCCCGCACGGCGACGTGAGCGCGAACAGGATGGACTCGTCGCCGGGGTCGCTGGGGCCCTCGAAGCGGTAGGTGTGGTCGACGGTGTACTCCGACGGCCGTGCCGCGAACCCGCAGTGGACGCACTGGATGAGCCCCTCCTCGACCTCGAACTGGAACGTCCAGCCGCGCGCGTCCAGCGCCGCGATCGTCTCGGACAGGGTGTCCATCGGCTCCACCACCGCCACAGCGTAGGTGCCCGAGCCCCCACCTTCACTCGCCGCAGGCGGATCAAGACTGTCATACCCACTCTCTAGTGTTGGCACCATGAGCGAGCGGACCGAGCGGGTGGATGCGCTGGTCGATGAGGCCAAGGCCCTGGCCGGCCACATCGCCGCCGCCCAGGGTCGCCTGGCGGTGCTGGCCTCGCGGATCGTCGAGCTCATGGA
>JBFINV010000332.1:0-2079 GCA_041611015.1 Acidimicrobiales bacterium
GGCGAGGCCGATCATGGCCACCGAGAACCAGACTCCCAGGTGCCAGCCGAACAGCAACGCCGACACGATCAGCACCAGCGCGGCCACGCCGCCCCACATGATGATCGGACGGATGAACGACAGGTCCCGGCGGGTGACCCAGGCCACCGCGCTGAGCCCAGCGAAGCCGATGGCGGTGACCACCGCCGCCGACCACACGTCACCGGCGCCGTCGCGGACGTTGAAGACGTAGTAGAGGAACGGGGCGAAGATCACCGCTTCGAGGCCGGCCATGCCGAAGAGCCCGCCGTACTGGCGGCCCGGGTTCGACAGGTCGGTGGTGGCCTGCGCGGTGAGCCAGCTGCCCACCATGAACAGCCCGAGCACCAGCAGCCAGGCCGCGCCGTTGCCGGCCACCAGGTCGTACATCCAGCCGGCGAAGCCGCTGGTGAACAGCAGGAACTCGATGCCCATGAACGCGGCGACCGCGAGCCCGATGTGCTGGTAGACCCGGGTCATGAAGGTGATCCGGGCGTCCTCGCCCAGGGTGATCACCGGAGGGGCGTATTGAGGGGCCAACTCGGCCATGGGGGAAGTGTCCTTTCCGCCGGATCACCGGCCGTGTTCATTCCGCCGGCCTCACCGGCGGTGTCCGTTCCGCCGGCCTCACCGGCGGTTTGCGCCTCGTCCCATGATACCGGTCGGCCTCGGGGCTCCGAAAGGCAGGCTGGGCCCGCCGACCTCGGAGGTAATCGCCCCCAGAACCGGGCGGAACTAGCGTCGGGAGCCATGGTCCCCAAACCCGGGGTGGGTCCGCTCCTCAAGCAGTGGCGGGCGCATCGTCGCATGAGCCAGCTGGCCCTGGCCGCCGCCGCCGACGTGTCCCAGCGCCACATCTCCTTCATCGAGAGCGGCCGCTCCACCCCCAGCCGGGAGCTGCTCCTGCACCTGGCCCGGGCCCTCGACATCCCGCTGCGGGAGCAGAACACCCTCCTCACCGCGGCCGGCTACGCCAAGGTGTACACCGAGCACGACTACGACGAGCCCGACCTGGCCCCGCTGCGCAGCGCGGTCGACACCATGCTGCGTGGGGTCGATCCGTACCCTGCCATGGCCATCGACCGCCACTGGAACGTACGCCAGCTCAACGAGGGTGCCAGCTGGCTGTTCTCGTCGCTGATCGGTCCGGACACCCCCGTCGACGACCCGGTCAACATGCTCCGGCTGGTGTTCCACCCCGAGGGGGTGCGGCGCCACGTGGTGAACTGGGAGGAAGTGGCCGGGGTGCTGCTCGAGCGGGTGGAGCGCGATGCGCTGCTCGCGCCCGACGACCAGGTCTTCGCGGCCCTGAAGGACGAGGTGCTCGGCTACCCCGGGATCGCCGACATCGACCGGCGCGGCCTGCTCGAGGCCCCGCCGGCGTTCTCGGTGGATCTGGTGGTGCGCACCCCGGTCGGGGAGATGCGCTTCTTCACCACCCTCGCGACCGTGGGAGCGCCCCTCGACGTCACCGCCGAGGAGCTCTCCATCGAGCTCTACTTCCCGGCTGACCAGGCCACCGAGGATCTGATCAAAAACTTTGAGCGATCGCTTGCTTGAGGCGGGCGCTTGTGGCAGATTGTCGGGACGCCCTACCCCGATCGAAGAGCATCCCGATGAGCCTCAGCGTCGTCTCCGAGCCCGTCGTCGCCACCAGCCCCCCGATCTGGTCCGACTTCGCCCTCTGCAAGGACAAGACCCACCTCTTCTTCGGTCCTGCGGGCGAACGCCCTTCCCGGCGCCGCAAGCGCGAGGCCCTGGCCCGCAGCTACTGCTCGGTCTGCCCGGTGGCCTCGCCCTGCCGCGAGGCGGGACGCACGGGCCACGAGAACGGCCTCTGGGGCGGCGAGAACGAGGAGGAGCGGGCCGCCATGGGCTACACCCCCCGGGCCACCGAGCGCCGTTCGGTGGCCGCCGCGGCCCGCGAGAGCCGGGAAGCCGCAGCGCTCAGAGCCACGGCCTGACCCCACCCGCCCGGTCCACCACCCTCCGTGGTAGGGGTCTGACCCCAGTGTGATGGTTTCCCACCTTGCGTGGCGGGGGTCTGACCCCGGTGTTCAC
>JBFINV010000333.1:0-2053 GCA_041611015.1 Acidimicrobiales bacterium
ACCTCGGTCATGGTCTTGGGGAACACCATGACCTCGATGGATCCGGCCAGGTCCTCCAGGGTGAAGACCGCCATGAGATCGCCCTTGCGGGTCCACTTCTTCTGCAGCCCGGTGATCACCCCGCCCACGCTGCGGATGGTGCCGTCGTCGACGGTCTCGATCTCGGCGATGGTCACATCGGTCCGGCGCCTGAGCGCGGCCTCGACGCCGAGCAGCGGATGGTCGGAGATGTACAGGCCCAACATCTCCTTCTCGTAGGCGAGCCGGCGAGCCTTGTCGAACTCCTGGTCCGGGATGGCGATGCGCTCGTCGAACACGTCGTCGCCCTCGGCTTCCCCGAACAGGGTCATGACCCCCATGTCCCGCTCTCGCCGCCGAGCCAGGGTCTGGTCGATGATGGCCTCGAACACCGTCAGCAGACCCTGCCGGGGATGACCGAGCGAGTCGAAGGCTCCGGCCTTCACCAGAGCCTCGACGGTCCGCTTGTTGAGCACCTGGGTGTCGACCCGCTCGCAGAAGTCCGTGAAGTCCTCGAACGGGCCGTTGGCGTCCCGCTCCGCCAGCAGCAGCTCGACCAAGCCCTCCCCGACGTTTCGCACCGCGGAGAGCCCGAACACGATCGTGCCCGCCGCGTGGTCGGCGCCACTCAGGTCGGGTTGGGGGTGGAAGTCCGAGCGGGCCCGGTTGATGTCGGGGACCACCACGTCGATGCCC
This sequence comes from Acidimicrobiales bacterium, assembly GCA_041611015.1. Taxonomy (GTDB): domain Bacteria; phylum Actinomycetota; class Acidimicrobiia; order Acidimicrobiales; family UBA8592; genus JBFINV01. The sequence goes on from JBFINV010000333.1 coordinate 715, forward strand.
ATCACCCGGCACTCGTTCAGGTAGACCCCCGCCTTCTCGAGGTTGGACTTGACGCTGGTGAGCAGGGCCGCCAGGTACTCGCAGGGATAGTGGGCCTTGAGGTAGGCGATCTGGTAGGCGATGAGGCCGTAGCCGTAGCTGTGGCTCTTGTTGAACGCGTAGTCGGCGAACTGGGCGATGATGTCGAACATCTCGACGCCGAGCGCCTTCTCGTAGCCGTTGGCCACCACACCCTCGACGAACTTGACCCGCTCGCGCTCCATCGCCTCACGGATCTTCTTGCCCATGGCCTTGCGCAGCGAGTCCGCCTCGGCCAGCGAGTAGCCGGCGAAGCGCTGCGCCATCCGCATGACGCTCTCCTGGTAGATCATCAGGCCGTAGGTGTCGGCCAGCAGCTCCTCGGCGTCGGGATGGATGTAGGTGACGGGCTGGCGGCCGTTCTTTCGGTCCGCGTAGTCGTGGTGCATGTTCGCGGCCATGGGCCCGGGCCGGTAGAGCGCCACCAGCGCGGCGACGTCCTCGAAGGAGCTGGGCGCCAGCGACCGCATGAGCGCCCGCATCGGCGCCGACTCCAGCTGGAACACCCCGACGGACTCGCCGGCAGCGAGCAGCTCGTAGGTGCGGGCGTCGGCCAGGTCGACGGCGTCGATGTCGACGTCGACGGCCCTGGTGGTGCGGATCAACTCGAGGGTGTCCTCGATGACGTCGAGGTTGCGCAGACCCAAGAAGTCCATCTTGAGCAGGCCCAGGTCCTCGACCCCGTGCATCTCGTACTGGGTGACGACCGGGGCCTCCTCGATGGGCATGCCGGCCTCGGGCTTGCGCTGGATCGGGAGGTACTCGGTGAGGGGATCCCTGGTGATCACCACCGCCGCCGCGTGGATCCCGTCCTGGCGGCGCAGCCCCTCGAGGCCCCGGGCCACGTCGACCACCCGCTTGACGTCGGGGTCGGTGTCGACCATCTGGCGCAGATCCGCTGCCATCTTGTAGCCGTCGGCGTACTTGGGGTGCTCTTCGAGGCACGCGTAGAGCGGGGTGTCGCGACCCATCACGAGCGGGGGCATGGCCTTGGCCACCTTGTCGCCCACGGCGTACGGGTAACCCAGCACCCGGGCTGCGTCTCGGACCGCGGCCCGGGCCTTGATCTGGCTGAAGGTCACGATCTGGGCTACGTGGTCACGGCCGTACATCTCGGCTGCGTAGCGGATCATCTCGTCCCGGTAGCGGGAGTCGAAGTCCATGTCGATGTCGGGCATGGAGATCCGCGAGGGGTTGAGGAAGCGCTCGAACAGCAGGTCGTAGCGGATGGGGTCGAGGTCGGTGATCCGTAGGCAGTAAG
>JBFINV010000334.1:0-1992 GCA_041611015.1 Acidimicrobiales bacterium
GGTTCTCGACGCCGCCGAGGCGCTCGTCGACGTCTCGGACCTCGTGCTGGAGCCTGGTGAGCAGCCGGCTGGTCCGCTCGGGATCGGCCAGCAGCTCCTCCAGCGGGCCCAGGCCCGAACCCAGCTGACCGTGCAGGTCCCGCCGGGCCACCTGGGCCTTGTTCACGGCCAAGATGGCGAGCCCGATGCCCGTGTAGAGCATGTCGGCCAGCAGCTCGACGGGATCGCGGGCTGGCTCCTCGGCAGCGTCGGACACGGGACAACTGTATGGGTGACCTGCGACTTCCGTACAGCCGACCCCGCCGGACGCACCCCATCCACCCCCCAGGAGGGGTACCTCGCGCCGCCGATCGGGGGCGATACCGTTTGGCCGTTGTGAACACCCCCGATCTCGCCCCCGTGCAGGAGGCTCGCGCCTCGGTCACGGCCCCGCGAGCCGAGATCGTCGTGGTCGCGCACGAGCCCGGGCCCTGGTTCGCCGAGACCCTGGCGTCGATCGCGTCCCAGGACTACCCGCGAGTGGCGGTGACGGTGCTGATCGCCGGGGGTGAGCCCGACCTCGAGGAGCAGATCGCCGCCGCCATCCCCGAGGCCGACGTGCAGCGCATCGAGCCCAGCTTCGGCTACGGGCGCTCGGCCAACGAGGTCCTCACCGACGATTCCCCGCCGGCGTTCTACCTCTTCTGCCACGACGACGTGTCCTTGGCTCCGGACGCCCTGCGTCTGCTGGTGGAGGAGGCCATCAGGTCCAACGCCAGCGTCACCGGCCCCAAGCTGGTGGACTGGGACAGGCCCGACGAGCTGCACGAGGTCGGCCTCGACGTGGACAAGCTCGGCCACGTGGCGTCGCGGGTCGAGGTGGGGGAGCGCGACCAGGAGCAGCACGACGCGGTCACCGATGTCTTCGCGGTCCCCGGCGCCGTCCAGCTGGTGCGGGGCGACCTGTTCCACGCCCTGGGTGGCTACGACGACGCAATGGGCGTGATCGGCGAGGACGTCGACTTCTGCTGGCGGGCTCACCTGGCCGGAGCCCGCGTGATGGTGGTCCCCTCGGCGGTGGCGCGCCATCGGGCCGCGATGGGCGAGCGGCGGTCGAGCGCGGCGGTCGAGCGGCTCCGGGAGCGGCACCGGCTGCGGACCCTGCTCAGCGTCTACGGGGTCGTCCACTCGATCCGGGTCATCCCTCAAGCCCTCGTCTACAGCCTTCTACGGGCGGTCGGGGCCCTGGTCACCGGCCACTTCTCGCGAGCCGGGTCGGCGCTGGGGGCCTGGGCCTGGAATCTCACCCGGCCCCGTTCCCTGTGGGAGCGGCGCCGCACGCTGCGCCGGGTGCGCAAGGTCCCCGATCGTGAGATCCGCCCCCTGCAGGTGGGGGGGTTCGCGCCGGTGTCGGCGTTCCTGCGGGGTCAGTTCGCCGACGACGGGGGCGGCGGCTCGCTGGCGGCCCGGAGCCGCAACCTGTTGCGATCGCTGCGGTCGGGGCCCTCGAGGGTGTCGCTCGGCTTCTGGGTCGCGCTGGTCGCAGTGCTCGCGTTCGGCAGCCGCCACCTCATGACCCGGCGGGTCCCGGTGGTCGGCGATCTGGTGCCCTTCGACATGGGGCCCCGGGAGCTGTTCGAGCGGTGGTTCGACAGCTGGTGGTCCACGGGCACCGGGCACGAGGCCGCAGCGCCGACGGCGTACGGGATCGTCGGCGCCCTCGGGGTGGTCTTCGGCGGCTTCATGGGGTTGCTGCGAACCGTGCTGACGCTGGGCATGCTGCCCATCGGAGCCGTCGGCATGTGGCGGCTGCTGCGGCCGTTCGCGTCGCCCTGGATCCGGGTGATCGGCACGCTCATGTACGCCACTTCGGCCGTGCCCTACAACGCCCTCGTGAACGCCTCGTGGAGCGCGCTGTGGCTGTACGGGCTGCTGCCCTGGGTGCTCGCCGGGCTGGGCCGCGCCGCTCGGGTGGCCCCAGATCGGAAGAGCACACGTCTGAACTCCAGTCAC
>JBFINV010000335.1:0-1873 GCA_041611015.1 Acidimicrobiales bacterium
AAGTGCCTGGTGCCCTACATCACCGGTGGGTTCGAGGGGTACCTCGACGCGGTGCGCGCCGCGGTCGTCGCCGGCGCCGACGCGGTGGAGATCGGCATCCCCTTCTCGGACCCGGTGATGGACGGCCCGGTGATCCAGCAGGCCAACGACATCGCCCTCGGCCGGGGGGCGACGCCCCAGTCGATCCTCGACGAGCTCCGGACCCTCGACGTCGAGGTCCCGCTGGCGGTGATGACGTACTACAACATCGCCTTCCGCTTCGGGCTCGAGCGCTTCGCCAAGTCGCTGGCGGCCTCGGGCGTCGCCGGGGCCATCCTGCCCGACCTGCCCCTCGACGAGGTGGGTCCCTGGGCCGAGGCTGCAGACGCCGAGGGCATCGAGACCGTGCTGCTGGCCGCACCCACCACCCCCGACGAGCGCCTGGCCCGAATCTGCGACCGCAGCCGGGGCTTCGTGTACGCAGTCGGGCTGCTGGGGGTCACCGGGGTCCGCGCCGAGCTGGCCGACAGCGCCACCCGGATCGCGGCCCGCTGCAAGCAGGTCACGTCCAAGCCGGTCCTGGTGGGCGTCGGGGTCAGCACCCCGGCGCAGGCCGCCGAGGTCTCCCGCGTGGCCGACGGCTGCGTGGTGGGCAGCGCCATCGTCCAGCTGCTGATCGACGGCGCCGGCCCGGAGGGGGTGGGCGTCCTGGTGGCCGACCTGCGGGCCGCCCTCGACGCGGCACATGAATAGCGTGTTCCTACAGCTGATCCTGTTCGGCGCCGCGGTGTTTTGGTGGGCGTTCTTCGAACAAGAGGAAACCTGGATCCTCCTCCTCGTAGCCGTGGGGTTGTTGCTGGTGCCACTCCTTGCCCGGGTGCTGCTGTGACCAGGCGAACCCATGGTACGCGTGGGACGTCCGACGCCGGCGATGGATGAGCTCCTGCGCAACGCCTGGCCGGTGCAGGTGATCCTGTTCGGCGTGGTGACGCTCGTCACGTGGGGTGCGGCGAGGCTGACGGTGGGCCGAGATCAGGACCGGCGTCGGGAGCGCTCTGGATGGTGGGGATGGAATTGGGAAGACGAGCTGTACCTGTTCCTCACTCTTGCATCGCTCGGTCTCGTCGGCCTGCTGATCCTTGCCCGGGCGCTGCTGTGACCAGACGAGCCGCCCTTGACGCCTCCGATGCCTGACTGGCTCCTCGACCTGCTGCTCCCCGAGACCGATCGGGCCGTCGCCATCCAGTGGATCGTCATGGCGATCGTCTGGACTGTGGTGATCGCCGTGACCTGGCGTCGGGATCGGGACATCCGGCACTTCGTGTGGGGATTGGCCATGCTGAACCTGGGGTGGTTCGCCGCCCGGACCGTCCACTGACGATTCTGACTGAACGCAGGAGAGCCATGACCGACTTCGACCTGGTGGCCATCGGCGGCGGCACCGGCGCCCTGGCGGCGGTGCGAGCCGCAGCCGAGCAGGGCAAGCGGGCCGCGATGGTGTCGGAGGGGCCCATCGGCGGGGACTGCACCTGGACCGGCTGCGTCCCGTCGAAGACCCTGATCGAGGCCGCTGGACAGGGTCTCGGCTTCGATGCGGCGATGGCGCGTGTCCGCGACACGGTGCTGCGGATCGCGGCCACCGAGGACGAGGCCACCCTCGAACGGGAGGGAATCACGGTTCGGCGAGGCCGGGCTCGGCTGCGGGACGCCAATACAGTCGAGATCGACGGCGGTCCCCGGACCCTCAGCGCCAGCAACATCGTGATCGCCACCGGAGGGGGGCCTGCGGTGCCGCCCATCCCCGGACTGAGGGAGCTGGACCACCTGACCAACGAGACCGTCTGGGATCTGCAAGCACCACCTGAGCGGCTCGGGGTCCTCGGCGGCGGGGCCA
>JBFINV010000336.1:0-1776 GCA_041611015.1 Acidimicrobiales bacterium
GAAACGCCCCGAGGCCGCCTGCTTGATCGCAGAGCGGCGCAGGTCGCCGTTGGCGTCGGAGACGTACCGGCGGGGGTCCTCGCCCCCCTCGCCGGTGTTGGACTTGGCGCCGAGCCGGTTCATGGCGATGGCCAGCGTCTCGTGGGCCTCGGCCGAGATGGACCCGTAGGACATGGCGCCGGTGGAGAAGCGCTTGACGATCTCGCGCACCGGCTCCACCTCGTCGAGCGGCACCGGGGGCCGGACCCCGAAGCGGAACTTGAACAGGCTCCGGAGGGTCGCCAGGGCCTTGGACTGGTCGTCGACCCGGCGGGCGTACTCCTTGAAGATGTCGTAGCGGCCCTCGCTGGTGGCGTGCTGGAGCTTGAAGACGGTCTCGGGGTTGAATAGGTGCAGCTCGCCCTCGCGCCGCCACTGGTACTCGCCGCCGGCCTGCAGGTCCCGGTGGGCCCGGGCCTCGGCGACGGCGGGGTACGCCAGCCGGTGGCGCTGGCTGACCTCCTCGGCCAGCTGGGCGTAACCCACCCCGCCCAGGCGGCTCAGGGTGCCGGTGAACGCATCGATCACCAGCGGGATCCCCAGCCCGATGGCCTCGAAGATCTGCGAGCCCACGTAGGACTTGACCGTGGAGATGCCCATCTTGGACATCACCTTGAGCACGCCCTTGTCCATGGCCTTGACGAAGTTGCGGTGGGCCTCGGCCCCGGACATGGACGGGTCCAGGCCGTGGAGGCGCCGTTCGATCATGTCGTCGATCGACTCGAATGCCAGGTACGGGTTCACCGCGTTGGCGCCGTAGCCCAGCAGCAGGCAGAGGTGGTGCACCTCCCGCATGTCGCCGCTCTCGGTGATCAGGCTCACCTTGGTGCGCGACTTCTCCCGGACCAGGTGTTGGTGCACCGCCGAGGTCGCGAGCAGCGACGGGATGGGCGCGAGCTCGGCGTCGGAGCCCCGGTCGGACAGGACCAGCAGGTTGTAGCCCTCGTCGATGGCGGCCGTGGCCAGCTCGCGGATGTGCGAGATGGCGGTGCGGAGCCCGGCGCCGCCCTCGCTGGCCGGGTACAGGCAGGAGATGACCCGGGTGCGGAAGTGTTCGAGTCCCGGTTCGGCGGTCTCGTAGCCGTCGACGTCGATGAGTCGGGCCAGCTCGGCGTCGGTGATGACCGGGTGCTCGACGAAGATCTGACGGCAGGACTCGGGTCGAGGATCGAGCAGGTTGCCCTCGGGGCCGAGCCAGCCGTAGGTGGCGGTGACGATCTCCTCGCGGATGGCGTCGAGGGGCGGGTTGGTGACCTGTGCGAACAGCTGCTGGAAGTAGTCGTAGAGCAGCCGAGAGCGCGCCGACAGGACCGCGATCGGGGTGTCGGTCCCCATGGAGCCGATGGCCTCGTAGCCGTCCCTGGCCATGGGGGCCAGCAGCAGTCGCAGCTCTTCGTGGGTGTAGCCGAAGGTCTGCTGACGGGTGACCAGCGGCGTGGTCTCACCGCGATCGAGGACCCGCTCGGGCAGTTCGGACAGGGCCACCTGGTTGGCGGCCAGCCACTCCTGGTACGGGCGGGCCGACGCCATGGACGCCTTGATCTCCCCGTCGCGGACGATGCGGCCCTCTGTGGTGTCGATGAAGAACATGCGACCGGGCTGCAGCCGACCCTTCTCCACGATCTTGCTGGGGTCCACGTCGAGGACCCCCACCTCCGAGGCCATGATCACCCGGCCGTCGTCGGTGACCCAGTAACGGGAGGGGCGCAGGCCGTTGCGGTCGAGGACCGCGCCCAC
>JBFINV010000337.1:0-1752 GCA_041611015.1 Acidimicrobiales bacterium
CTTCTCCATCGCGTCCTCGGGCGAGCTCGCCGCTGCGGAGGCCGTGCGAGTGGCCGCCCGGAACAGCCCCCAGACCAGGGTTGGGACCGAGGCCGCCAACAGCAGGATCCCCACGATGGCCAGACCCGTCACCAGCCAGCCAGAGACGCCGTTGGCAGTCAGGGCCCCGGCCGACGCCAGGAACGTGGCGCCGGCAACGATGACCACCCAGGTGTTCTTCAGGGCCCACCTGGCCTCGACCAGGCGCATGTGGCCCACGTGTGCTCGGCCTGCATCCACCGGTGCCCGGGCCGAGGCGATGTCGTCGTCGGTGACGACGGGAACGAACTCTCGAACCTTCATGTCAACCACCCCTGATCCGGTCCTTCGCTTCCGCGAGCTCGATCTCCTCGCGGGTCGGCTCGGCCTCGGCGCCGCGTTCCGCGCTGGGCCGAGCGAGGATGGCGATGATCACCCCCACCCCTGTGAGCACGAGACCCAGGAGCGCGTACCGCGGGACCGAGAGGCCCTTTCGGTGGGCAATCGACCCGGCGATGCCCGCGCAGATCAGGCCGGTGAGGACGAGTGAAAACCACATGTCGCTGCCTCCCTCGCTCACACCGATCGTCGCGGGTCAGGCCGCGCCCGTGCAGGGCCCTACGTCACACTGTCTCCGGCCGATCGGGGCCCCCGGCGGTCAGTCGGCGTTGATGGAGACCGGGGTGGCGCTCGCCGGGCCCGCGCCATCACCGATGCTGGCGCGGGCGGCCTCGAGGATCCGGGCGGAACAGCCGGCCATCTCCAGGGGTGGGACGGCCTCTTCGACGATGGTGTCGACGATGGCGCGGAAGGCCTCGGCGGCCGGCCCCTCGCCGAGCACGATCGGGTCGCCCCGGTCACCTCCGGTGGCCACCGCCGCGTCGATGGGCACCGCGCCCAGCAGCGGGACCCCGAGCTCGGTCGCCAGGGCCTCGCCACCGCCCTCGCCGAAGAGGCGGTAGGTCTTCCCGTCCTCGTTGACGAAGGCGGTCATGTTCTCGATGACCCCGGCGATGCGCAGGTAGTACGAGCGGGCCATGTTCCCCACCCGCACCGCGACTGCCTGGGCGGTCTTGGCCGGTGTGGTGACGACGATCATCTCGGCGCGGGGGAGCATCTTGGCCAGTCCCATCTGTACGTCACCGGTGCCCGGGGGCATGTCGATGAGCAGGTAGTCCATGTCGCCCCACTGGACGTCCTCGAGGAAGTGGCGCACCGCCCGGTTCAGGATGAGGCCTCGCCAGTTGAGCGAGGTGGACTCGTCGTCGACGAGGAAGCCCATCGAGATCACCTTGACCCGGCCCTCGCCGATGGCCCGCTCGTGGGGGACGATCTTCTTGGTGTCGACCTCGCCGGCGAGCCGACCCTCGACGCCCAGCATCCGGGGTACGGAGAAGCCCCAGATGTCGGCGTCCATGACCCCGACGGTGAAGCCCCGGGCCGCCAGCCCCGCAGCCAGGTTCACGGTGACCGAGGACTTGCCGACGCCGCCCTTGCCGGACGCGACCATGATCACCTTGGTAGTAGGGGGCACCTCGGTCTCGGGTTCGTCCTGGGAGATGTTGAACCGGGCCTTCGCCATGGCTGCGGCCTTCTCCTCCTGGGTGAGCTCGGTCCAGGAGATCTTCACCCTGGTGACGCCGGGCAGGCTGCCGATCCGGGCTCGCACGTCCTTTTGGATCTGAGCCCTCAGAGGGCAACCCGAGGTCGTGAGCGCGATGGTGACCGTGACCA
>JBFINV010000338.1:0-1599 GCA_041611015.1 Acidimicrobiales bacterium
GCCCAGACGCGGTCATCGACGCGGTGCGGGAGGCTGGCCTGTCCGGGCGGGGCGGAGCGGCCTTCCCGACCGGGATCAAGTGGCGGGCCGTGGCCGACCAGCAGGGGCGGCCCAAGCACGTGGTGGCCAACTGCGACGAGTCCGAGCCCGGCACGTTCAAGGACCGGGTGCTGATGGAGAACGACCCGTTCGCGCTGGTGGAGGCCATGACCATCGCCGGCTTCGCCACCGGTGCCACCCGCGGCTGGATCTACATCCGCGGCGAGTATCCCCGGGCCACGGCTCGGCTCCGGGCCGCGATCGACCAGGCGCGTGCTGCGGGCCTCCTCGGCGCCGACGCCGCCGGGAGCGGGCACGGCTTCGACATCGAGCTCCGTCGGGGCGCGGGCGCCTACATCTGCGGCGAGGAGACCGCCCTCTTCAACTCCATCGAGGGCTACCGGGGTGAGCCTCGCAACAAGCCCCCGTTCCCCACCACCCACGGGCTGTTCGGCGAGCCCACCGTCATCAACAACCCCGAGACCCTGCTCAACGTGGCCCCCATCCTGCTCGAGGGCCCCCAGGCCTACCGCTCCCGAGGGACCGAGCAGTCCCCGGGCACCAGGCTGTTCTGCCTGTCGGGCTCGGTCGCAGCCCCGGGCGTCTACGAGGTGACTCTGGGGACCACGCTCGGGTCGCTGCTCGAACTGGCCGGCGGGGTCACCGGCACCCTGCAGGCGGTGCTGATGGGAGGGGCCGCAGGCAGCTTCGTGGGGCCCGACCAGCTGGGCCTGCCCCTGACGCTCGAGGACACCCGAGCCGCCGGTACCACGCTGGGCTCGGGCGTGGTCATGGCCTTCGACGACAGCATCGACATGACCCCGGTGGTGGTCCGGATCGCCGAGTTCTTCCGGGACGAGTCCTGCGGCCAGTGCGTCCCCTGCCGGGTGGGTACCGTCCGCCAACACGAGGTGCTGGTCCAGCTCCAGCGCCAGGGCAGCCTCGCGCCCGAACGGCTCGAGCTGATCGACGACATGGCCCTGGCCATGGCCGACGCCTCCATCTGCGGTCTGGGTCACACCGCCTCGGGTGCGGTGCGCTCGGCGCTGGCGCTGGGCCTGATCGGGCGGTCCTCGTGATCCGGCTGACGGTCGACGGTTCCGAGGTCGAGGTCCCGGAGGGGGCCACCATCCTCGACGCTTGCAACGTGAGGGCCGTCGACACCCCCACCATCTGCTACGCCGACACCCTGACCCCCGTCAACGTCTGCCGCGTGTGCGTGGTGGAGCTGGAGGGGTCGCGCACCCTGGTGCCGTCGTGCTCCCGCCCCGCCGAGGACGGGATGGTGGTCCACACCGACTCCGAGCGGGTCCGCCACAGCCGCAAGATGGTGCTGGAGTTCCTCGGCAGCGGCGTGGATCTCTCCCAGGCCGGCGAGCTGCAGCGCTGGGTGGGCCACTACGGCGCCGACCCCGACCGCTACGCCGCCGGCGCCGACACCGAGATCGAGCGCATGAACGAACCCGTTCGGGTCCAGGACGAGCTGTACATCCGGGACTACGACAAGTGCGTGCTCTGCTACAAGTGCGTCGAGGCCTGCGGCGACGACGCCCAGCACAC